>JAXIOF010000029.1 GCA_034190545.1 Candidatus Afararchaeum irisae
GTCTTCGGCTACGCCTCTTACCGCGACGTGCTTGAGAGACGTGTGCGCGACGAGGTCTGGTATCCCTTAGTAGTCTTGGGATTAGGGGGGCTTACTGCCGACCTACTCCTTCTCGACACACAGACCGTGGCTGTCTTCGCCGCTATCAGCCTACTCTTCGGCGGCGTCTTCGGATACTTCTTCTACCGCATAGGTGCCTTCGGTGGCGCAGACATGAAGGCGATAGTAGTCCTGAGCCTTCTGTTCCCTGTCTATCCCGACTTCTGGGGTCTTCCCGTAGTCCGGTCGGAAGCCGGGGTCTTCATACTCACAGTCCTCGGAAACACAGTCGTAGTAGGTGCTCTGTATCCTCTGGGTCTCCTCGTCGAGAATATCTTGAGACACGGATTCAGTAACCCCGTCCTGATGGTGGTCGGCAGACAGGTCAAAGTTGACGACTTACACACGCGACATGGACGTATTCTGAAGCTACCCGACGAGTCTATGACCTTCTCGGGAACTGATCTCGACTTTTTCCGTGACTACGTAGACTGGAGGGATCTCAAGTCGCTGTCGGAGGTCGACGCCTCAGATCTGCATCTGAGGGAGTTCGTCAACGAGACCGACTGGGTCACCGACGACATAGAGAACGACGAGGAGGAGATGAGACGGATACTCAAGGCGGACAAAGTCTGGATAACCCCTGGGATACCCTTCATACTTCCTATGACGGTGGGTCTCGTCGTAGCTCTGACCTACGGTGACGTCGTATATGCCGTCTTACGCTGGCTTTTTCTGACGTAGCGGCGTACTCGGTGTATGGCTGAGACAGAAGACATAGAGATAGACTTCGGCGAAGACGGTCTCGTCCCTGCTGTCACACAGGACGCCGAGACGCGAGAGGTTCTGATGCTCGCCTACATGAATCAGGAGGCTCTCGAAAAGACGCGAGAGACGCGCGAGGCACATTACTATTCGAGGTCGCGCGACGAGATATGGCACAAGGGAGCCACGAGCGGACACACCCAGGACGTCGACGAGATACTCGTCGACTGTGACGCCGACGCCGTTCTACTCAAGGTCGAACAGGAGGGCGGCGCCTGCCACACCGGCTACAGGTCGTGTTTCCACAGAAGAGTAGACGGCGAGGTCGTCGGCGAGAAGGTCTTCGACCCCGACGAAGTTTACTGATTACTGATACTGACTACTGATCACTCGTCGTCTTCCCTCATATTGGGAGGGAGGAGGTTCGGGATTCCGTCTTCTATGGGGTATGTCTCGTCACAGTCCTCACAGTAGAGACTACCCTCGATTATCTCGCCGTCGTCGTCCTCCTCGTCGACAGTGAATTCGAGGTCGGACTTACACACCGGACAGCAGATTATATCCATTAGGTCTGGCTTCATGGCTTGTCAAACGGGTTGGTACGGATTATAGTTTGCTCTCTTCCGGGACCTACGCTCACGGCGTAGAACTCGGTGTCGAGTTCGTCCTCAAGGTACTCGACGTAGGCGCGCGCGTTCTCGGGTATCTCGTCGTAGGTCTCTATCGCGTCCCAGTCGACGCCTTCCCAGCCGTCGAATCTCTCGTAGACGGGCTCACATCTCGCCCAGTCGTCCATGTCGGCGGGGATACTCTCGACACGTTCGCCGTCGAGGTCGTACGCCTCACAGACCTTGACCTCATCGAGACCGTCGAGGACGTCTATGCTCGTGATCACACCTCCAGTGAAGTCGTTTATGCGTGAGGCGTGTCTCACCATCGGAAGGTCGAACCAGCCGACACGTCTCCGTCTGCCCGTCGTCGTGCCGTACTCGTTTCCGACCTCGACGAGATGGTCTCCGACGTCGTTTTCGAGCTCTGTCGGCAGGGGTCCTGTTCCGACGCGCGAGAGGTACGCCTTCATGACACCGACGGTCTCGTCGAGACGTGTCGCTCCGACTCCGGTTCCCGTACACGCTCCCCCGACTGTGGTGTTAGAGCTCGTGAGGTACGGGTATATTCCGTGGTCTATGTCGAGCGATGTTCCCTGTGCGCCCTCGAAGAGGACGTCGTCGCCGTCGTCGAGTCTCTGGTTTATGACTTCGCTCGCGTTTATTATCCAGTCTTCGAGCTCCTCGCCGTACTCGACGTACTCCTCGTATATCTCGTCGACGTCGAACTCGTCACCCGCTTCGAGTCCGTAGACGTCCTCTACGACAGCTCTCTTACGCGGAACGACGTACTCTAGCTTCTCTCTGAGTCTGTCGGGGTTGAGAAGGTCGAGCGCGCGCACTCCACGTCTTCCGACCTTGTCCTCGTAACACGGTCCTATTCCACGTCCCGTCGTTCCGGCTGCCATGTCCCCCTTGGCGTCCTCCTCCATTCCGTCGAGGACGCGGTGGTACGGCATTATGATATGTGCGCGCTCCGCGAGATACAGATCGGGGTCGATACCCTTCTCTCTGAGCTCTTCTATCTCTTCGAGGAGGACAGTTGGGTTGACGACACAGCCGTTGCCGACGACTGCTGTCTTACCTCTTATGACGCCGCTAGGGACGAGATGGAGCTTGAACTCCTCACCGTCTGCGACGACGGTGTGACCGGCGTTGTCTCCTCCCTGAAAACGGACTATGACATCCGCTGACTCCCCGTAGAGATCGGTTATCTTTCCTTTGCCTTCGTCTCCTAACTGAGAACCGACTATAGTTACTCCTGCTCCCATTCTTCTACCTCTATTACCCTCTTGATCTTCCTCGCGCGCGTTTTAGTAGCTTTCGTTATCCTCGGCTCGGTCTCTCATCTCCGGGTCTATCTCGTGAGGAACGTCCGTGATTACTCCGGCTCCCATACCGACGAGTTCGAGAGCCCTCCCGACATCGTTGACAGTCCACGCGTTGACTTCGAGACCTCTCTGGATCGCTTCGTCTACGTATTCCGGGTCGACGAGGTCGTGGTGGGGATGTACCGCCGACGCGTCGACCTCCTCGGCGACACCGAATCCGTCCCCCTCCTCGAAGAGAGGCGCGAGACCGTGGTTCGACTTCTCGGCTAACTCCCTCAGAGCCGCGTAGTCGAAAGACGAGACGATGACGTCCCCCGGGTAGCCTTCGAGGAGGTCGAGTACTGCGTCGGTGACACGTCTCTCCTTCACCTCTATGTTGAGGTCTAAGCCGTACTCCTCGGCGGCTTCGAGAGCCTCGTCGAGACGTGGGACGACGTCCTCTATTTCCTCGTACCTGTATGAGTCGAGTCTTCCCGTCTTCGAAGTCGTCCTGTCGACTGTCTCGTCGTGGAGGAGAACAGGAACACCGTCCTTTGTCGCTCGGACATCGACCTCGACCACATCGACGTACTCCGCCGCTTTTTCCACCGCCTCTACCGTGTTCTCGGGTGCGAGAGAACAGCCTCTATGTCCGATGAGTCTCGTCATACCCCGGGTACGAAACGCAGACTCTAAAGCACTACGTGACTACTATACAACAGTTCATGGAGTCTTCTGTTCCCGACTACGACCCCGATCAAGTATATAAAGAGGCTGAGGAGTTCGTGCGACAGGCTTACTCCGAACTCGGAAAGGAAGACGAGATCGACGAACGTCTCGAAGAGATAAGATCCTCGATAGACGAGACTGGGCATTACGAACACACCTACGAGGAGCTCGAACACGGGGCGCGGATGGCGTGGCGTAACAGTAACAGATGTATAGGACGTCTCTTCTGGGACAGGCTCAATGTCATAGACGAGCGCGGACGTGAGACTGCCGAAGGGGTCTATGAGGCTCTGTGTGACCATATCGAATACGCCACTAGTGACGGCGACATAAAGCCCGCCATATCGATATTCAAGCCGATGGTACGGGGCGAACAGCAGGTACGTATCTGGAACTACGAACTCGTGCGTTACGCGGGTTACGAGACAGAAGACGGCATAATTGGTGACCCCGACGAGGTCGAGTTCACCGAGTACTGCGAGTCGAGGGGATGGGAGACCGAGGGCGAGAGGACAGATTTCGATCTACTTCCTCTCGTGATACAGATCCGGGACAACGAACCCGAGATCTTCGACGTCCCCGACGAGATTGCTCTCGAAGTCAGTATACGCCATCCTGAGTACGACTGGTTCGAGGATCTGGGTCTGAGATGGTACGCTGTTCCGATAGTCTCGGACATGCGTCTCGAAATAGGAGGACTCCAGTATACCGCCGCGCCCTTCAACGGCTGGTACATGGAGACAGAGATAGGCGCGCGTAACTTCGCCGACGAGGACAGGTACGACATGCTTCCCGAGGTCGCCGAGGGACTCGGGTACGACATATCGAACCCGCGCACACTCTGGAAGGACGAGGCGGTGGTCGAGCTAAACAGGGCGGTTCTCCACTCGTACGAGGAGGACGGCGTCAAGATAGTCGACCACCACACTGCAGCCGAACAGTTCGAGGAGTTCGAGGAGGAGGAAGAAGACGAGGGACGCGAGGTCACGGGGAAATGGAGCTGGCTCATACCTCCCGTCTCGCCCGCGACGACACATATCTTCCACAAGCCCTACGACGACACTGTGAGGACACCCAACTACTTCTACCAGGACGCTCCGTACGAGAACGACGACGAAGACTAAAACCGTCTTTTTAGCCTAAGTCAGTTATAACTGTTTTTCGGTCAGATGTAGAATTACGATGTCGCAGACACAGACAGCCCGGGCTTCCAAGCACCGACGTGACGACTACAACGATGAACGGAGAGCAATCGTTGAGTATCTCAGAAAGAGATCCGAAGAAGGGAAGGTCTTCTTCAAGAGCAAAAAGATTGCCCGCGACCTCGGAATCTCGGCGAAGAAGGTCGGCGCTAATCTCGGAAGGCTGTCGGAGGAGTCGGATCTTCCCGTCTCGATAGAGAGATGGAGTCAGAGCAATGCGACGACTTGGAAGGTAGAGCCTCGCTAGGATCTGTGGAAAGGCTTCCTCGAAACGGTTTTTCTGAGGTCGCCTACTGACTCCTTTCCGACGTCGGAGTCAGGCGACGTGAAGGCATCTATTATTGCCATCACTTCTCTGCGTGATATCTTTACGTCGCCCTCTAAGACGACGTCGCTCGGACGTGACCTGAGTTCACGGAGTGTAGCGACCGCGAGGAGGAAAGGTACTGCCCACGCCTCTAAGTTGTTGCCGTCTTTCTCGGGAACCTCCTCGAGATACGTCTGTGAGTCGTCGAGGTAGCCCTCGGCGCGGTCTACGACACGTCTCACGACTCTCGCGACGGCGTCGGCGTTCTCTTCATCCGCGACCTCCTCCTGTCCTACGCCTTCTTCTTCGAGCCACTCGGCGGGGAGGTAGACGTTGTTCTCCTCCTCGTAGTCCTTCCTGACGTCCTTGGCGACGTTGACCAACTGGAGGAGGAGACCGAACGAACGTGAGTTCTGTCTCAGAACATCGACCTTTGTCTTCGACTTCGATGCACCTCTCACGACGAGGTTAGTTATGAGGTCGCCTACGGTTCCGGCGACGTACCAGCAGTACTCCTCTAACTCCTCGACTGAGTGTATACGTAGACCGCCCTTCGACGAGTATCTCTCTACGAACTCAGACATCCCACCTACGAGCTCCTGTACAGGCGGGAGTATCGCCCTCCGGCTCTCGGGCGAGAACGACCTGAATACTCCTACGACGCGCGAGGCGTTGCCCACGAGCTTCCAGTCGTCGTCGTTCCCGTCGGGAATCCATTTCTCGACCTCTTCCTCGAACTCCTCGGGGTCGGCTCCTTCAAGTACGTCGTTGTATCTGTCGAGTATCTCAGCCTGTTCCTCAGGAGGTATATGTCCGGCGTCCTCAACGGTATCGGCGATACGGCAGAGGAGATAACCTACACAGATATACGATGACATCGGCTCGTCGAGTAGATCCACAGTGATAGCAAACGTGCGCGAGACGTCCTGGACAGTGTCGTAACACCACTCCAGGTCTTCATCCTTAAAGTTCCTGTCTCCGAGGTCGAGGCTGGACTCTTCCATGTTACCCTATATAATCCAACCAAACAAAAGGTTAAGGTACTTTGGTTACCGTTCGACTCCTAATACGGCGGCGACTGACCTGTGATGACCTCCGAGACGTTGGCGAGCTCGTCGCTGAGGAGAACTACCATATCGTCGAGCGTGACGATACCCGCGAGTTCGCCGTTCTCGACTACGGGACATCTCCTTATTCCCTCGTCCGACATCGTCCTCAGAACCTCGAAGACACCGTCGTCTGCGTCGGCAGTCACGAGGTCGGTCGTCATTATCTCGCTTACGGGTGCTCCGCCGTCGACTCCGTGTCCCATCTCCATCGCTATCTTCCTGTCCGTCACGAGCCCCTCAGGAGAGCCGTTCTTCTCTATCACGACACTCCCGACGCTCTCGTCTTCCATTATCTCACACACTCCGGCTATGCTCTCTCCCCTATCTGCGGTCACGACGTCTTCTCTGGCGATATCTTTTACTGTCATTTTCTTTCTCTGGATGTCTGTGGTATCTGTCGGGCGATACCCTAGAATGATCACAATTAATACTTATGAGCTTTGGGGCGACTGGATAAAACGTGGTTCATCTATATTGGTATATAGAAATATATATTTAAATCGGTAAAAAATACAGATATGTATTCAGATATATACTCATTCCGTTAGGTTTATGTTTGTCTCAACTGCTTCTCAAAGTGATGTCAGACCAAGACGGAGTTTCGAGACGTGACTTACTCAAGGCAGCGGGTGCCGCAGGTATCGCCGGACTCGCAGGATGTACCGGAGGCGGAGGAGGAAATGGAGGAGAGCAAACTACCGACACCAACGGCGGAGGTCAGCAGACACAGAACGGCGGAGGTCAGTCTCAGGATCAGAACCAGCAGCAGTCTCAGAGTAGAGTAGGACCTCTGACGGCTGACGGATCTTCGACTGTCTACCCCATAACGAGCCAGGGAGCCTCTGTGTGGAACTCGAACCCTCCTGCTGACGACAAGGAGTACTGGGGACCGGGTCAGTACGGCATAGACACTGACAAGCCCCTCGCCGACTACTGGGCAGGTCTCTACGGCTTCGAGCCCAAGGATAGCGGTCAGCCCCCCTTCATGGTCAACGTCGGACTCAGCCACTCGGGCACGGGAGTCAACAAGGTCATGCAGGGACAGGTTGACATAGGAGACTCAAGTGCTCCCGTCGCCGACGAGCTTCCCGACCTCTCGCAGTCGAAGCTAGACAAGTTTGTCGACCACGTAGTCGGAGTCGACGGACAGCCCATCGTTGTCTCGCGTGAGATCTATGACGCAGGAGTTACTAAGCTCACGGGGGATCAGCTCAGAGCTATCTACAAGCAGGAGATCACCAACTGGAGCGAAGTCGGAGGTCCCGACAAGAAGATACAGGCTGTTGGACGTGCGGTCGGGTCGGGAACCGACACAGCCTTCCGTGCGAACCTCTACGGCGACCCCGAAGCATCTATAAAGCCCGATGTCAGAAAGGGAGAGAACCAGCAGGTTCAGACACTCGTCGCCAACTCCGACAACGCCATAGGATACATGGCTCTCGCCTTCATCCAGCCTAATGGACAGGTTCCCCCTATAGCACTCGAACTCAACGGCACAACCTATGAGTACGGAAAGAACCTCGGTGCGAAGGGATACCCCCTTTCGCGTGACCTCCACTGCTACACCTACGACGGAACATCCAAGAAGGAGGCTGTGTTCATACGTATGCTCCTAAGCGAGTACGGACAGAAGAACTTCGTCGAGCCCAACAACTACTTCAAGCTTCCTGAGAGTAGACGTGAGGAGCAGCGTGCGAAGCTCCCCGATACCGTGGTGTAAGTAGACGCGAGTAGAGCTCTTCCCCTCTACACCTTATCTCGACGGGCTCCGTGTTACTGTGTCTGCTAGCTCGGTGGAGAAGAAGAGAGTTTAATACACCAGAAAAGATAAGACCAAAACAATGCTGGATGATGTAGAACTGACAGGAAAGACTCAGACCGACAGTACCTCAGGCTCACGTACGGGGGTCGTCGGTCTACAGATACTAGGTGCTGTCTCCGTGATGGCTGCTTTCGTCGGATTCCTTCTCCAGGCGTCGTGGACTGTTTATCCTCTCAGCGTCTTCGTAATGTCTGCAGCCTACGGATGGTACTCCTATCAGAAAGAAACAGCGCGATCCCTCGCGTTTCTCACCACTGTTTTCACGGTTCTGGTTCTCGGGCTCATAACAGTCTATCTCTTTCTCGAATCGATACCAGTCTTCCGAAGTATGGGTATTGAGATATTCATCCCCTTTGGAAAAGATATCACATCCCCCATAGCGATGTGGAATCCCAACAAGGACTATTACTCACTCGCACCGATGATGTGGGGGACTCTCATAACGACTCTGATAGCGATGGCGATAGCGGGTCCTCTTGGCGTCGCGGGCGCTCTCTTCATAGGGGAGATAGCTCCGAGACGTGTCAGGGAGGTCGTGAAGCCCGGGGTCGAGATACTCGCTGGAATACCCTCGATAGTCTACGGCTTCATTGGATACGTCATAATCAACGAGTACATGATGCAGGTCTTCGCACTCCCTACCTTCGGAAGTCTCTTCGTCGTTGGAGTCGTCATCGGAATAATGGCTCTCCCAACAGTTGTCTCTGTCGCCGAGGACGCAATAGACAGCATCCCCGAGTCGACTAAGAGCGGATCTCTCGCTCTCGGAGTCACCGACTGGGAGACGATGAAGAGCATCACGATACCCGCGGCTGTCTCGGGTATCTCGGCGGCGGTTCTACTCGGAGTCGGAAGGGCGATAGGAGAGACGATGGCTGCGACTGTCATACTCGGACATTCTCAGGTGTTTCCCGAACCGGTCTACAATATCTTCGGTAACACTGAGACGCTCACGAGTCTAATAGCAAGTCAGTACGGTAATGCCCATGGTACCCATATGAAGGCTCTCTTCTCGGCGGGTGTCGTGCTGTTCGTCACAGTTCTCGTGATATCGGTTGTGTCACAGATGATAGAAGCAAGAATGAAACAGAAGTTCCAGGGTCTACAGTAATATGAGTGGGAGCGAGGCATACGAGACCGAACTCATAGAGGAGGAGGCATCGCTTTACGAGTGGTCAGCAGTCGGAGCCGCGGCGTTGGGCTTCTTAGTCTTTCTTCTGAGCAACGCCGTTATACTCAGACTGGTTGACGTAGAGTCGGAGATACTCGGAACGACAGTCTTCAGTCTGTTCGGCTTCGGACTGTTAGTAATAGGAGCCGGAGTCGTGGGACTCGGTCTGTCGTCGTACCTCGGCTTCGTGGAGACCGATCCGAGCCAGACCTCGGGGATCTTCGTCGCCGCAGTCTTCGGCTTGATAGGAGTACTCGGATTCTGGATCGCGGCGGGCTCCTTAGTAGTAGGCGTGGCTGCGGGTCTCTTAGTCGCAGCCTTCACGGCTTACGTCGACGAAGACCTCGGGTCGACGGCAGTCCCGGGTCTTCTCTCGGTAGGTATCGGTCTCGTCTTCGTAACAGGTATAATAGACCCGGGATGGTCGTGGAACCCCGAAGGGATCTCAGTTACCTTCAGTGCCACGGTCGTGGTTCCGGCTCTCTCCGCCTTCAGTAGCCTTCTCACGACCTGGACTTCCGCGAAGGCACACGGTGACTTCGGAAGCCGAGGACGTCAGAAAGGAGCCTTCGTACTCATAGGTCTCAACGCCTTCGGTATGCTAGCTATTCTTCTCGCTCTGATACTCTTCGTGACAGCCAAGGGTCTCCCTCAGGTCGTGGAGGGTGCCCAGGTATTCCCCCCGAAGGTTCCTTTCGTTATGAACAGCTACTCGATACTCAACCAGTACAACGGCATATTCCCCGCAATAGTCGGAACCGTATGGCTCGTCGTGGGAGCCGTCCTGTTCTCGGTTCCGCTCGGAGTCGGAGCCGCGGTCTTCCTCACCGAGTATGCCGAACAGGGTAAGTTCACACGTGTCGTCGAGACAGCGACTAACGGACTCTGGAGTACACCGAGCATAGTCTTCGGTCTCTTCGGGTACGCCTTCCTCGTTCCCCGGTTCGGAAATACTTCTTCGCTTCTATCGGGCATGATAGTTCTTGGATTTATGCTCCTTCCTCTCGTTCTCATAACGACACGAGAGGCACTCAAGAGCGTCCCGAAGGCATACAGGGATTCGAGTGCTGCACTCGGCGTCAACAAGTGGGAGACTATAAAGAGCGTAGTGCTTCCCGCGGCGATGCCGGGAATAACCACAGGGGTCATACTCGGGGTGGGAAGGATAGCCGGCGAGACCGCGCCTATACTACTCGTGACCTCGGGACAGCCGTTTCCCCAAGCCGCGGTCGATGTCTTCAGCTTCAGCGGCTCCTTCCCGTTCGTCTCGGCTAACTTCTCGGAGCTTATGCAGCCTTCGAGTGCTCTCCCGTACCAGCTTTACGCCATAATAACAGCGGGTGTAGGAGGCAACGAGGAGTTCGGCTGGGGAACAGCCTTCGTTCTTCTCTTAGTCGTGCTGTCGTTCTACGCCATCGGAATAGTATCGAGGAAATACTTCAGGAGGAAGTTAAAACATGAGTGACATAGAAACAGAAACCGGTTCCGAAGCCGGGACTGAGACAGAAGTAGAGTCAGATCCAGATCTAGAGAGTCGGTCACGTGAGTCGAGCTCAGGAGGAGTCAACACGACCAAGGGAGAGACACACGAGGAGATACAGGACGAGTGGGTCGAGTACGACTTTGAGGGCGACGCGAAGATATCCGTCGAGGATCTCGACGTCTACTACGGGGACGAACAGGCGATACGGAGTATCTCGATGGACATACCCGAGAAGAGCGTCACGGCTCTTATCGGTCCGAGTGGCTGTGGAAAGTCGACCTTCCTGAGATGTCTCAACCGTATGAACGACCGCATAAAGTCGGCACGTGTCGAGGGTACAGTCGAGATAGACGGCAGGGACATCTACCAGGACAACACTAACCTCGTCGAGCTCAGGAAGAGGGTCGGAATGGTCTTCCAACACCCTAATCCGTTCCCGAAGTCGATCTGGGACAACATAGCCTACGGTCCGAGGAAACACGGCGAGGTTCGGAAGGGTATAGTCGACAAGCTTCTCGGGAGGAAATCGGAAGAAGAAGAAGAGATAGTCAAGAGATCGCTTAAACGTGCGGCTCTGTGGGACGAGGTCAAAGACCGTCTCGACGACAACGCACTCGGAATCTCGGGAGGACAGCAACAGCGTCTCTGTATCGCGCGGTGTCTCGCAGTTGACCCCGAGGTGATTCTGATGGACGAGCCCGCGAGTGCTCTCGATCCGATAGCCACAGCGAGGATAGAGGATCTCATAGAGAGCCTCGCCGAGGACTACACAGTCGTCATAGTGACACATAACATGCAACAGGCGGCGCGTATAAGCGACCAGACGGCTGTCTTCCTCACTGGCGGAGAGCTCGCTGAGTACGACGAGACCGACAAGATATTCGAGAACCCCGAGAGTCAGCGCGTCGAGGACTACGTAACAGGCAAGTTCGGTTAAAGACCTAACCTATCTAACCTGACATGACTATCAGAGAAAGAGAAAAAGACGACGAGACAGTGACAGAAACCCGATCCGAATCCGAGAAAGAACACACTCGGAAGAGCTTCCGAGAGGATCTCGACGAGCTTCAGGAGGGTGTCACCGAGATGGCGGAGGCGGTCGTCGAACAGTACGAGAGGAGTCTCGAAGCCTTCGAGAACGACGACGAGGAGCTTGCACGTGAGGTCATAGAGTCGGACGATGAGATAAACGACCTCTACCTCAGTCTCGAACAGGACTGTATAGATCTGATGTCACTCCAGCAGCCTGTCGCGAGTGACCTGCGTCTCGTAGTCGGCTCGTTCAAGATAATCACCGACCTCGAACGTGTCGGCGACCTCTCGACCAACATCGCCGAGTACGCCCTCGAAAGCAGGGACTCGGTCATAGAAGGCGTCGAGATCGGGAACATAGCCAGAAACGCTCTCAAGATGCTGAGGGAGTCGGTACAAGCCTACGACGACGCCGACACACGTATACCCTACGAGATTGCGGCAGAAGACGAAGACCTCGATGAGGCGTGTGGCGAAGTGGGTCAGGGACTCATGAGGAGCCTGATCGAGAAGTCTGGGTCGGAGGCGGAGATAGACGACGTCCTCCACGAGGCGAGACATATAGTCCTCGCTATACGTGACATAGAGAGGGTCGGTGACCACTCTGTCAACATCGCCGCACGTGTCCTGTATATCGCACAGAACGAGGAGGAGCTCGTCTACTGAGGCCCGACTCAGACAGGAAAGACCTTTCCGAGTAGACGTAGTACTTAGAGACAATGCCCCGAGCCTCTAACCGTTACGACCCAGACAGACACGAAGAGTACCTCGCGTGTCCCAGAAGCAGATGTACCGCGAGGAACGCTCCACCCGACTCCGACGACTTCGAGCCTCACTGCTGGAAATGTGGCGTAGAGCTCCCACGTAAACAGCCCGTGAGTGTCGGCGACGAGGTCGTAGTCGAGATAACCGACATACACCAGAGCGGTGAGGGGCTCGGAAGAACAGACGACGGCTTTATAATACTCGTAGACGGAGTAGTCCCGGGCGTCAAGGTACGTGCACGCGTCTCCGAGGTCAAAAGCTCCTACGCCAGGTCTAAGCTCATAGAGAGACTCCCTGACGACGCCGACGAGGAGGTCATAGAGTCAGACGACGAGAACGACTCCGATACAGAGACCGAGACAGACGATCCCGCTCTCGGAAGCCGCGACAACTTCTGGGGCTAAGCCCAACAAAAGATATTTATCTGTGTAAATTAATGATAAACCGTGATGTATACTCCACGGGAGCACAGACACGGAAATATACTTCTACTTCTCCTCCTGACGTTTACCGCCGTCGGGGTAGTCCTCACCGCAGATCCCGAGACGGGGACACGTCTCCTCGAATCCGTGAGGATCTGACCCACTCCAGCGACAGATTTATAATCCTCAGTTCCTAATATATAAATGTATTCATCGGTGACGGAGTTCTCGTCGACGGCTAACTACCGAAGACAGTATACGTAACCGTCACGAATAACCGAGTAAGTAACCAGTACGAGAGGTTCATCTGTGACAAAATATGAAAGCGAAAGAGTACGAAAAGAAGAAGGAGTTCGAGAGGCTCTCCGAGATAAAGGGGGGCAACACCGAGCTAGTCTCACTCTACATATCTCCGGGGAGCAACATCGCCGACTACAGGGACAGGATACGTACCGAGATCTCGGAGGCTGACAACATAAAGAGCAAGGAGACGAGACAGAACGTCAAGTCGGCTCTCCAGTCGATACTCGACGTCCTCGGCAACTACAGACAGACGCCCGAGAACGGTCTCGTGATATTCTCGTCGAAGGACGAGACTTACGTCTTCGACGACCTCGAAACCCCGATAGACTCGTCACGTTACCACTGTGACTCCGAGTTCCTCATAGAACCCTTGGAGACGTCGCTCGACAGCTCGACGACCTATGGTCTTGTCATAATCACGGAGAACGAGGCGAGCATAGGCGTCTTGGAGGGCAACACAGTGAGGGAGAGGAAGCATATGGAGAGTAACCTCCACGGTAAGCACAAGGCGGGAGGTCAGAGTGCCCAGCGTTTCGCGCGTGACAGGAGGGAGAAGAAGAAGAGATTCTTCAAGAAGGTCGGTCAGAGCGCGGGCAAGATACTCGACTCCGAGGAGATAGACGGCGTGATAGTCGGAGGAACCGAGATCACGAGGAAGGACTTCCTCGATGGCGGATACCTCCACCACGAGCTTGAGAAGATGATAATAGGCAGGTTCGCTGTCTCTTACGCCGGCGAGAGCGGTCTGAGACAGCTCGCAGACGCCGCCGACGAGGTCATCTCTGAACAGAGAATAAACGAGGAGAAAGAGCTAATCGAACGTTTCTACTCCGACCTACGTGAGGGCAAGAACGCCTACGGAGTCGACAGGGTCGAGGATCTCGTCGAACACGGCAGAGTCGAGACCTTACTCATATCGGAGGACGTCGAGGGAGAGAGGTACGAAGAGCTCGCCGAGAAAGCCGACGAGATGGGAGGCGAGACTGAGTACATATCGACCGACTTCGACAAGGGAGAACAGTTCTACCAGAGCTTCGGCGGAGTCGGAGCTATTCTGAGATGGTAATACGAAAACAGCGAGTCTGACGTATACTTCTTTTCCCCATTCCCCCACGAACAGGTATACGGTGTCACCCTTTCTTTTCTATGCCCTCCCGTTCCCCCTGTGAGAGAGCACATATAATCCGTAGACGCCCTGTCTTAAACCATTAACTATCATTAGGATAGTACTACACGCGTAGTCGCTGCTTTATCTTCTACAGTAAATCCACTAAATATGGACACATTTCCAATGTATATACTCTATTTACGGAATATAGAATTAAAAGAATCATGAACTGTAAGGGGATTAAGTACCATGTTTATTTCGACAAGACATAAATAAGTAGGTGTATTTGTAGTATATGTGGTGAGAAAAAGAAGTATGTACGGTATAGGCGGAACCGAAATTAATAAAGTAAAGTCTGGACGGACGTCTTTCGAAGATCACAAGGTGGTAGCATGACGACCCCCGACGAGGTACTTGAGGAGATAGACGAGAAGGACGTGGACTTTCTGCGTCTCCAGTTTACGGACATCCTGGGAGTAGTAAAGAACGTCTCGGTACCCGCCGACCAAGCCGAGAAGGCGTTCAAGGAGGGTATCTGGTTCGACGGATCGTCGGTAGACGGATTCGTGAGGATACAGGAGTCGGACATGCGTCTCGATCCCGACCCTGACACCTTCGCAGTCCTGCCGTGGAGGGACAAGGACGGCTCGAAGACAGCACGTCTCATCTGTGATGTGACCGACACCGACGGAACGCCCTTCGAGGGCGACCCGAGACACGTCCTCAAACGCGCCCTCTCGAAGGCTGACGAGATGGGTTACGACGTCAACGCTGGTCCAGAGCCCGAGTTCTTCGTCTTCGAGACTGACGACGGAGACCCGACTATGACGCCCCACGACTCGGGAGGCTACTTCGATCTCGCTCCGAAGGACATGGCGAGTGATCTCCGACGTGACATCATACTCGCTCTCGAAGAGATGGGATTCGACGTCGAGGCTAGCCACCACGAGGTCGCCGAAGGACAGCACGAGATCGACTTCAAGTACGACGACGGTCTGACGACTGCCGACAACGTCGCTACCTTCCGTTCGGTCGTGAGGGCGGTCTCAGAGCTAAAGGATCTCCACGCGACCTTCATGCCTAAGCCGATATCCGAGATAAACGGAAGCGGAATGCACACACATCTCTCGCTCTTTGACGAAGACGGAAATGCTTTCCACGACCCCGACGACGAGTTCGGTCTCTCGGATACTGCGAAGTCGTTCCTCGCCGGACTTCTCGAACACGCACCAGCGATCACGGCGGTCACGAATCCGACAGTCAACTCGTACAAACGTCTCGTGCCGGGATACGAGGCTCCCGTCTACATCGCTTGGAGCGACACCAACCGTTCGGCTCTGATACGTAAGCCCGCCGCGAGAACGCCCGCAGCGTCACGTATAGAGCTGCGCTCTCCCGATCCGTCTTCGAATCCCTACCTCGCCTTCGCGGTCATACTCCAGGCGGGACTCGACGGAATCGAGAGAGGACTCGAAGGTCCCGAGCCTGTCAGGGAGAACATATACGAGTTCGACGAGGACGAGCGCGACGAGTACGGCATAGACACACTGCCGAGTAACCTCGACGAGGCGATCGACGCCCTCGAAGAAGACGACGTCATACTCGACGCTCTCGGTGACCACGTCGCAGAGAAGTTCGTCGAGGCGAAGAGACACGAGTGGAACGAGTACAAGGCGTACGTCTCCGACTGGGAGACGGAGAGCTACTTAGAGAAGTTCTGAGGTGACATAGAATGAGAACCACATCTAAACACGACACAGAGGAAAGACAGAGAGAGGTGGCATAGATGGTAGAGCTAGAGGTACTCACGAACGGTGTCAACGCGATCTGGGTCCTCACAGTTACGTTCCTGATATTCTTCATGCAGGCGGGCTTCGCGATGCTCGAAGCCGGACAGGTGAGGGCTAAGAACGTCGCCAACGTCCTGATGAAGAACATGATGGACTGGTCGCTCGGAGTCCTCGTATACTTCTTCGTGGGACTCGGAATAGCCGGAGTCGCGGCGGGACTCACGTCTTCAGGAGGCTTCTCAGTCGCCGAGTCGTTCGCCTACATAAACGACTCAAGCGCGTGGGTAAGCTGGCTCTTCGGCGCTGTCTTCGCTATGACAGCCGCGACGATAGTCTCGGGTGCGGTAGCCGAACGTCTCAAGTTCAAGGCGTACGTCTTCTACTCGGTCGGCATCACGGGGGTCGTCTACCCCGTAATACAGGGATTCGCATGGGGCGGTGGTCTCCTCTCAGGAAACGGCTTCTTAGGCGCGGCAGTCGGGGTCGGCTACCTCGACTTCGCGGGAGCCACAGTCGTACATATGCTCGGAGGCGTCGCGGGTCTCGTAGGAGCTTACATGGTAGGACCGAGACGCGGCAGGTTCGACTCGAAGGGTGACAGCGTCCCGATACCCGGTCACTCGATGACGCTCGTCGCTCTCGGAACTATGATACTCGCCTTCGGATGGTACGGCTTCAACGTCGGAACACAGGCAACCGTACTCGCAGTCGAGAACGGCGCGCTCGCCTTCAAGGGTACCGCACTCGGACGTGTAGCACTCAACACCACACTCGGAATGGGTGCAGGAGGAGTCGCAGCCGCACTCACAACAGTCTACACCGAAGGCAAGCCCGATCCCCTCTTCACTGCGAACGGCCTTCTCGCGGGACTCGTCGCCGTGACAGGAGCAGTCCCCCACGTGACGTGGGTAGGCGGTCTGATACTCGGTCTTATAGCCGGAGTCCAGCTTCCGTTCGTCTACAGATGGGTAGTTGACGTTCTCGGCATAGACGACGTCTGTGGCGTCTTCGCTGTTCACGGAAGCGCGGGTGCGATAGGGACACTCCTGATACCCGTCTTCGCAGTATCGGGATTCTCGGCGACACAGCTTGCGATGCAGGCTGTCGGAATAGGAGTCATAACCGTCTGGACAGTCGTCGCGACATACTTCATATTCAAGCTCGCACAGGTCACTGTCGGTCTCAGGGTCTCTGAGTCGGAGGAGATAGAGGGTCTCGACGAGGGCGAACACGGAGTCTCGGCGTACCCCGAGTTCAGCGGAAGTGGCGGTAACGCGGGAGCCGGAGAGACAGCAGTCGACGGAGGTGAGAAGAGATGAAGAAGGTCGAGGCGGTGATACGTCCCGAGAAGCTCGAGGACGTCAAGGAGTCTCTCTCCGACGCAGGCTTTCCCTCGATGACGGTGACTGACGTCAAGGGGCGCGGTCTCCAGGAAGGTGTGACTCAGTCGTGGAGGGGCGAGGAGTACAACGTCGACTTCCTCAACAAGACGAGGATAGAGATAGTCGCCTCAGAGGAGGACGTCGATGAGATAGTCGATGTCATAGCCGACAGCGCGAGAACTGGTGATATAGGTGACGGAAAGATCTTTGTCTCGCCCGTCGAGACAGCCGTCAGAATACGTACCGGAGAGGAGGGAGACGACGCTGTCTGATATGAGAGTGAGCATGAAGGAGAAGTCCGAGACTGAGACAGTCACCGAGTTTGAGACGCGTCTCGATCCCGAAGCCACGACCAACGAGATAACCTCGTTCATCCGGAGTTACGTAGAGGACGCGGGAGCCGACGGAGTCGTCGTGGGTCTCAGTGGGGGCATAGACTCGACAGTCGCGGCGACAGTCGCTGTCGAAGCCCTCGGCTCCGAGCGGGTCTTGGGTCTCGTACTACCGACCGAGTCGACGCGGGAGTCGAACACCGAGGACGCAGTCGAAGTCGCTGAGTCACTCGGAATCAACTACGAGATGATTGATCTCCAGCCAGTCGTCGATAGCTTCACGGACGCGATGGGGCGACTCGACGAAGCGGACGACAACGACAAGAACAAGAAAGCCGTCGGAAACTCGAAGGCGAGACTCAGGATGACTTCCCTCTATTACGTCGCCAACGCACGAGACCTACTCGTCCTCGGCACAGGAAACCGAACCGAGCTACTCCTCGGATACTTCACGAAGTACGGCGACGGAGGTGTCGACATACTCCCACTCGGCAGCCTCTACAAGACCGAGGTGCGTGAGTTAGCGCGCCACGTTGGGGTTCCCGACCGGATAGTCGAGAAGACCCCTACAGCGGGTCTCTGGGAGGGTCAGACAGACGAGACGGAGCTAGGCGCGCCCTACGAGACTGTCGACGAGATACTGCGTCTGATGGTCTCGTCGGACGTAGACCTCGATGACTCCGAGATTGCCGAGTCGATCGACACCGATGTCGATACCGAGACGGTCTCGGGCTTACGTCGGATGTACGAGTCAGCCGAACACAAGAGGGTACCACTCCCCATGCCATAATGGAAGAGATAGCCCAGAATCTCTACTTCGTGGAGGCTGACAAGCCCGGGAGCCACACCTACGTCTTCGAGGGCGAGTCGAGAACCGCGGTCGTCGACCCGGGTCTGAGCTCGAACTACGAGAGGGTCGTCTCGGAGGTCGGGGAGCCCGACATACTCGTGAACACGCACGAGCATTTCGACCATATAGGTGCTAATCCGAGGTTCCAGGACGACTGTCTCGTCGCAGCACACAGGTACTCCGCCGTCAAGATGGTGACAGGCGACGACGACGTCATGAAATGCAGGGCGAACGGACAGCCAGAGGAGTACGAGGTCGATCTCTGGCTCGAAAACAACGCCTTATTCGACCTGGGTGGTAAGCGGCTCAAGATCCTCCACACCCCCGGACACACCTCGGGGTCTCTGTGTGTCTACGACACCGAGACACGCGCTCTCGTCACGGGAGACACAGTCTACGCATACGGCACTATCTCCGACATCTACAAGTCGGGGAGCTACGGAGAGTACGCCAACTCGCTCCGGCGACTCAACAACTTCAGAATAGACGTTATATGTCCGGGTCACGGAGATATATCGTATGATCCCGAAGAGACTCTCGAAAAGTCGATCACAAAAGCCGAGGAGCGGATAGCTTAGGATGGAGCCGAGAAAGATACAGCAGGTCGGCAAGAGCACACTCACTGTCTCCCTCCCGAGCGACTGGGCTGAGAGATACGGCGTAGAGAAGGGCGACCACGTCTATCTCTTCAGCGGAAACGACTCGTCACTCACGATATACCCGTCAGTCTCGGGCTCCGTATCTGTCACGAAGGTCACCCTCGACGCCGAGGGACGACCCCCGATAGTCGTAGAGAGATCGATAGTCGGAAGTTACGTCTTAGGAAGGAAGGAGATAGTGATAGAGTCGGAGTCGGAGGAAGGTCTCACAGACGCACAGACCGACGCGATATACAGAGCCGAGGAACAGCTTATGGGTGCGGGTGTGATAGAGGAGCGTCCGAGTAAGGCGGTTCTGAGGTTCTCGGTAAACCCCTCTGAGTTCTCGGTCAACGACCTACTCGGACGTCTCAACTCGACCGCCGAGACGATGAGAGCGGAGGCTGTCGAGACAGTCCGAGATCCGACGGAGGATCTCCCGAGGAGAGGCGCTGACCGCGAGAAACACGCCAACAAGGTCTTCGTCCTCATACTCCGTCTCTTACTCACAGCCCAGCAGAACCCCGTCCTCGTCGACAAGATAGGTCTCACGAATCCCTTACACATAGTCGGTGCGAGGGCGGCGGCAAAGAGCCTGGAGAGATGTGCCGACTACGCAGCCGAGATGTCGGAGAACGCCGAGGAGGCTACGCGCGAGGGCGAGGACGGATCGCCCTTCGAGGACGAACTCGTAGACGGTCTCGAAGATCTCATAGATCTCACCGACTCGGTCTGTGACCACGCGCTTGAGAGTCTCAGGAGAGGCGACATAGACGCAGCGACACAGACACGTGACCTCTTCGAGGACGTCAGAGCGAAGCAGGAGGAGTTAGTCTCCGAGGCTTTCGAGGATCTCGACGACGTCAAGAGTCTGATGAGGTTCAACGACACCGTCTCGGCTGCTACACAGTCGGCGAAGGAGGGCGTCGAGATAGCCGAGGTGGGATCGAACAGGGCACTTGAGTCCTCGGGAGACGGCATAGAGCTCGAGTAGGGCAGAACAGAGAACAGAGTTCCACAACCTCTTTCTATAACGCGAGAATAAGACGGCTTAATGAGCAAGTCTCAAGACAGGGGAATACTGGGTTATGTCTCAGACCTCGGACCCACGTGGCTCGCGGGTGCTATAGCCGCGGGTCCCGCGACGATGGCGAGCCTCCTGACAGCGGGGGCGTCGTTCGGCTACGAGCTTCTGTGGATAGTCGTCCTCTCTGCGGTTCTCGGCTCGGTGTCGCAGTACCTCGCGATGCGTCTCGGACTACTCACCGAGGAAGGCATAGTATCGACCGTCGAGAAGCATCTCGGCGAGGGCTGGGCGTGGCTACTCGTCGTCGATGCCGTCTTAGCCGCGGGTCTCGCACAGCTCGTTATAATGAAGACTGTCGCCGACGTCAGCGCGACTGTCACGGATATAGACGCGCGGATATGGGGTGTCGCGTGGGCGGTGATACTCGCGGCAGGTCTCGCGGGCGGAGGCTACAGGATAGCCGAAGTCGGTGCTAAGATACTCGTCTCGGGAGTCGTGATCGCCTTCGTGGCTTCAGTGTTCGTGGTTCCGGTTGACCTCGGATCAGCCGCAGCGGGTACTGTGCCGAGGATACCCGGAGGCTTGAGCGGTGCGGTGACCGCGGCTGGCGTCCTCGGAGGTGCGGTACATATAACACTCATAACGATGCAGTCGTACACTATGAGGTCACACGGCTGGAGACGCCGAGACTACGGCGTCGCGACCTTCGACGTCGTGACCTCTATGCTGGTCGCCTTCGGCGTATACAGTCTCGCGATATTCGTCGTCGCGGCGTCGGTTCTCCATTCGCCTGACATCAACGCCGCCGACCTCACAGCGACATCCGCAGCGCGCGCACTCGAACCCATAGCGGGTCAGAACGCTAAATGGCTCTTCCTGATGGGACTCTGGGGAGCCGCAGTCTCGACGCTCGGCGGAAACACGGTCGTGCCGCCGTACCTCGTCGCCGACAAGCTCGACTGGGAGAAAGACGTCTCCGACCTACGTTACCGTCTACTCCTCGTCTTCGTCGCGGGGATAAGCGCGGTCGGGGCTTTCCTAGGCGGGAGCTTCTTCCCTCTCCTGGTTCTCGTCCTAGCCTTTGGGCTCGTCGGAACACCTTTCGCGCTCGCCATCGTCCTCTATCTCCTCAACTCGGACGCCGTCGACACCCCGAACCCGACAGTCCTAAACCTCGGCGGACTAGTCCTGATAGGAGTGACCTTCCTGACAGCTACGTCCTTCGTCAGACAGCAGCTTTCGGGTGGACTCGGCGATCCACTCGGAGTCTTCGTGGGACTCTACACCGTAGTCCTCACGACTGCGGTACTCGTTCTCGGGGCATTCGCCGTCGAGGGGTAGAATGCTAGAAGTCACAGTCTCGGGGTCGGTCGTAGTCTCGGGAGGTCTCAACGCCGGAAAGACACGTCTCACGGCTGAGACACTCCGGAGGTACGCCGAATACAAATACAAATACGAATACGACAAGACAGTAGTCCTCCTCGACTTCGCTCCCGAGTTCGTGAGAGACGGTGATCTCGTGGGTGGACACGTCTCGCGGTTCGTCGAGGTTCCCGAGACTGTCTCTACGTACGTCCTCGAAGCAAACGCGCCACGTCTAGAGGCTGACACCGAGGAAGAGACCCTCGAACTCGCGCGTGACAACTACGAGAGAGGGATCAGTCTAATAGATTCGGCACCGGACAGTCCCGACGCTGTCTTCGTGAACGACGCCACGATACCTTTCCAGTATACCGGCTCCGACCCCGAGACACTCACCCGTTACTGTTCGAGAGCCGACGACTCTCTACTCAACTTCTACGACACCGAGGCTGACTCCGAGAGAGAGTCTGACGGTCTCCCGTCCTCGTCGTCACAGACTGACGTCGTCGACCTAAATGAGAGGAGGACTGTCGAGTGGTTCAGAGACTGGTCTGATACCGAGATACGTCTCTGACCCACAATCACACATCGACGAGGCTTGACGCTAGCTCGCCGGCTTCGACGGCTGTCTCACCGAAGACGTATGTTATGGGCTCGACACCGAAGCCCCCCTCGTGGTAGGCTATATCGGGGACTCCGTCGAACTCTCTGAACACCTCGAAGAGATCCGTCTGTAGGCTGTCGTAGGATGCGTCGAACTCGACTATGTCTAAGCCTCCGTCCTCGGTTGATTCTAACAGACTTTCCGAGGTCGCGAGGTTGACACATCCTCTAACGTCGGTATCGACGCGTTTAGCCGCGAGTACGGCTCTGGCGACGTGCTGTGACGCCCCGAACTCGGGGTTCGCGGGTATATTGATACGTCCTCTCATAGTGTATATACGTCCCGGGACGGCTGCGACGTCGGTCTCGTCCTCTGCGTCGGGAAGTGCGGTCACGACGTTCGTGCCGACGTTTGGGACGTACTCGGCGACTCGGGGGCTGTTGGCGAGTTTCCTCGCGCCTTTTCTGACAGAAGAGAGCGCGGTTCTCTCAGCCAGAAGCTCCTCGTCCGATCCCCTCACGCACAGGTCACAGCCGAGACCTTCGAGTGACGGCATCTCGTCCTCGTGTACCTCACAGATCGGACCTCTGTCCTCGAACTCACGCACTAGTTCGAGTAGCTCCGAGAGTATCTCGTATCCTCCTATGCCGTCGTCGTCTATCCTCCGTGCTATCGTCTCGACCGTCTCCTCCATCCGCGGGTCGTTCTCGAAACGTTCCTCTGTGCCCCCCTCACCACTCATGTACTTGCTCACAGCCGACTGGGTGACACCGAGGTGGCTCGCTATCTCCTGCTGTGTGAAGCCGCGCGAGCTGAGCTCAGAAGTCAGCATCGACCTCGCTGTAGGCAGAAATCTCTCGACGACTATCTCGCTCGGGAAACGTAACGCCATACGCGTCTTTCGTGAGAAGGAGTTATTAAGTTAACTCAACTCAACTTAACTTAATTAGTCAGTCCATCTTCTCCTCTACCTCGTCTATTCTCTTCCTCACGTTCTGGATCATCTCCGACATCTCCTCTCTCTGTTCCTCTATTCCTTTCTCGAACTCCTCCTGTATCTCGTCCACGTCGGATCTGAGTCCATCGACCGCCTTCTGCCTCTCCTTTGCCTCTCTTTTCTCCGACAGTCTCTTCTCGATATTCTCGACCTCCTCCTTGACGCGCTGTGTGAGTTCGGACGCCTTCTTCTTCCCCTCTGACTCCATCTTCGACTCTAGGTCGCTGACGACTGACTTGAGCTTCTTTACGGACTCTCTCTGTGACATAGAAGTAGAGTTGTACGGCGAGTAACTTTATACTGTCGGCGGTTAGATTGAGTACACGTTGAGGAGAGTAAGCCCCCTTCTGTTCACCACGGCATTCAGCTGAGCACCGACTATCGAGGCAGGGCTTACCATAGCCGGCTTGCACCCACGGGGATTCGCCGTTCCACCGTTCCCTCGCCGTCGTGTCTCGGAAGGTTAACTCGTCGGCGTCTGTAAGTAGCCGTCGACTTCGCGTTCCTCATCGATCGGGCGAGGACGTGTCGTTTCTGTTCCAGAGCCGCCGGTCTCCCGACCCCGGCTTGTCTGCGTGGATCGGAACCGACCCACGTGCTCGCTGAGAGTCCCAGCGAACGCCGAGCCGTGTGCCCTGCGGTGGGGGGACTTTCCTCGTTTGGTACGTCTTAAAAACGTACCCACGGGAGCCGTGCTTCCTCTACGTGTTACGAAATAGAACCGCTCTCCTTAAACGGTTTCGGGTCGGTCAGCCCCTATACGTACCAAAAGATTATACTAAATGAGCCACAGATTAAACACGTACTAACTCAACCATGGCGGCTCAGAACAGCGTTCTAAGTCACGAGAAGGGGAAAGCTGCCATCGAACTCGCGCGCGAATCGATGGAGTCGTATGTCATAAACGGGCAGAGAGAACATCCCGGAAGCATGGAGGACGTCTTCTACGAGAGGACGGGTGTTCTCATAAAGCTCAGTTCGACGCGGGGACGGGGGTCGGTGAGGGGTAGTGCTGGATCGTACCACAGGGACAAACATTTCTCGGAGGCTATAATCGATGCCGTGATAGAGGCGTCGGATTCGAGCTCGGGGACGTCCGAGATAGAGGAGTCGGAGCTCAGGAGTATAAGTATCACACTCTGTGCCCTCGACTCGATAGACGAGGTCGCCGACCCGGAGACAGACGTCGAGGTAGGTCGTCATGGTCTGATAGTCGAGACCTCCGACGAGTCGGGATGGATGCTTCCGACGATGCCGGTCGAACACGGCTGGAGCTCCGCCGAGTTCCTCGACAGGGTCTGCTGTAAAGCCGGGTCGTGTAACAACGGTCAGATGGGGCGTGGGTCTTGGAAACAGGACAACGTGAGTGTCTATACCTTCGAGGGAGCCGTCTTCAGAGAGAGGTCTCCCGGAGGAGACGTCGAAGAAGTCAGCTTCAGCTGAAGAGACAGTCGTCCTGTTTTTCTCTGACTCTCTCCACTCCTTCTTCTACTCTCTGTCTCGCGTCTTCTATCGAGAACTCAGTCAGTATTTCGCCGTCGTCTATGACGGGCTCCATGAGTCTCTCGGCTTCGTCGGGAGCCTCACCGTCGCCGCCTGTATACACGACGGTGTCTTCCATGGTCTCGTAGTCACGGTAGATTTCCTTCGCACCGCTTTTCGTGCCCCTCTTAGCCGCGAACTCGCCGTCAACCTCGACTATGTCGAGTGAGAAGTCCACGGGGTCGGCGTTGGCTACGTATCCCCCGACACCGAATCCGTCTACGACGTCTCTGAGTTCGAGTATCTCGCCGGCGTCGACGCCGCCGCTCACGAATATTCCTACGTCCTCGTATCCTCGTGCGTCCAACTCCCATCTGACTTCCTCAGCGATCTCCTTCATGTCGCCACGTCTACTCGAAGTAGTGTCGAGACGGACGCTGTCTACGTTATCGAGGAGTTCGACGGCTCTCGTCGCCTCTTTCTTCTCGTCGTCGTATGTGTCACACAGAAGAACCCGCGGCACCGACTCGTCGAGTGCTTCGTCGTACGCGAGCCACGCCTCCTCTTGGTCGCCCATCGAGATAACGAGTGCGTGGGGCATCGTACCTCCGGCTTCGACTCCTATCGCCTCTCCTCCTGCGACGTTAGAGATTCCGTCCATTCCTCCGATTAAGGCGGATCTCTCTATCATCCCCGCGGTCGCGGGATGCTGTCTGCGTGTCCCGAAGCTCAGGACTGTCCTGTCTCCCGCGGCGGCTTTCGCCCTCATAGCCTTCGTGGCGACGCCGCTCGCCTTACAGATGAATCCGAGGAGAGCCGTCTCGTACCTCCCGAAGTCGAGATAGTCGCCCTCTATACGCATCACGGGCGAGTTCCTGAAGAGGGTGCCCTCGGGGACTGAGTAGACGTCGACGGGCTTTCCTTCGAGAAGCTGGGCGACGTCCTTGAGACCCGCGAAGACGTGCCAGTCGTCGGTTTCCTCGCCAACTTCGGCGACGACTTCGGGGTTTCTGTCGGCGTATTCGAGTACCTCCTCTGTCGTCTCGAAGTAGGCGTCTGTCACCCGTCCGTCGTCTATGTCGTCGGGAGTGAGTATGTCGTACTTCCTGTGGGTCTTGTCCATACCGAAGTATTCTCGTCGTCTCACCTTATATACTCGGTCTCTTACAGATAGGACAGCAGAATGCCTGACCCTTTAGGGTCAGGATGAATGCGTCATGCTATTTGACTTAACCAATTTGTATGCCTTAACCGGATATTCAGCACAAAGAATATATTGCTCAAATGTATATTGGATGTAACCGCCGTAACATTAGGTTGACGTAAGCGGAAACTCGCAGGCTGAACAACCTGCCGTCGAGCAAGGTCTTCGACCTTGCGAAGACACGCCCACCATGAGTGGGGAGATAGGCACGTTTGACCGTGCTGTACGGGCTGTAAACCACGCCTTCACAAAATCTTCGATTTTGTGGGCTGTGAAATCAAATATTTCACAACTTTGGTAATAATTAGGCGGGAACCTACGACACGGCTCCTGAAAAGGAACTTGACCGTTAGGAAACGCCCAACCTTAATTTCCGCTTCGCGGATTCCTGCGTTCGTGAATCTCCGATTCACGAGCATGCTGAGGGAACCTCAGCATACGTCTCCAGATCTTTGATCTGGATGGCTAACGAATTCGGAGAATTCGTACCGTCTTCAGGCGGAGGAGGAGGTCAATCGTACTCTATCTCGGTCGAGTCGACTACCTCACCGAAGAGCCAGTCAGCGTGTTCGAGAGAGTACTCCTTGTCCGACTCGTCGATATAGCCGACTGCGTCCTCGACCAAGATGGGACGGTAGTCACGCAGACCCGCGCTGCTCGCTGTGTGTAGTACACAGACGTTAGAGAGTGTGCCACAGATCACGAGGTCGTCTATGCCGTGGCTGTCGAGGAAGCCCTCCAACTCGGTCTCGTAGAAGGCGTCGTAGGTGTGTTTGACGACTACGTGGTCGGACTCGTGTACGTCGATGTCGTCGACTATCTCGGAGTCCCAAGACCCTTCGACGACGTGCTCGCCCCATCTCTCGAACTCGTCGTAGTAATGGTTTCCGTCGAACTGTCCCTCGGGATGTACGTCTCTCGTGTAGATTAGCTGGACGCCGTTGGCGCGCGCCTCCTCGACGACGTCTTGTACGCCGACTATCGCAGTCTCGCTCGGCTCGGCGTAGAGACTGCCATCGGGATGACAGAAGGCATTCTGCATGTCGACGACTACGACGGCGGTCGAGTCGGGGTTTAGATCTACCATGTTGGGCTCTACACAGTCATAAAAAATCAGACTTTTGACCACGCGTTCCGTCTTTGGCGTATGTTAAGCTTCGTTGGTCTAGGACTCTACGACGAGCGCGATATCACCCTCAAGGGGAGGGACGCGATTGCCGACGCTGACTCCGTCTACGCCGAGTTCTACACGAGCGTACTCTCGGGGACGTCACTCGAAGAGCTAGAGGAGTTCCACAGCGTCGAGATAAACAGGCTGTCAAGGGAGGACGTCGAGTCAGACCCAGAGTTCTTAGACGAGGCGCGCGAGAATAACGTCGTCTTCCTCTCGGGAGGCGACGCGATGGTGAGCACGACACACGCCGACCTGCGTCTCCGTGCCCACGAGAGGGGGATAGAGACACGTGTGATACACGCGCCGAGCATACAGACCGCCGTCTCGGGTGTCACCGGACTCCAGAACTACAGGTTCGGACGTTCGACGACTCTTCCGTTCGAACACGACGGCTGGAGACCTGACTCGCCCTACGAGGCGGTGATCGAGAACCTCGAAAGAGATCTCCATACAGTCGTCTTCCTCGACATAGAGGTCGAGGGCGAGGAAGGGAGATACATGACCGCCGACGAGGGCGCGAGGATACTCGGCGAGACCGACAACTCGGGTGAGATAGACACCGTCGTCGGCATAGCTCGTGCAGGGAGCGAGTCTCCTGAGGTCTTCGCGGGAACCCCCGACGAGGTCTCGAACCACGACTTCGGACCTCCTCTCCATATACTCGTCGTGCCCGCGTCTCTACACCACATAGAGGAGGAGAGCCTCAAGGAGATAGCGAACCTGTGATACTACACTACTTCTCTGATACGTCCACGCCGACCTCCTAAGTCTACGTCTAATTCTACGGCTACGGATTAAGCTAAGCCTCGAACTCCGCGCCACAGTCGGGACATCTCATCCCCGGCTCTCCGTCTATCACTGTGAACTCCATGTAGTCGGCTTCGCCACAGTCGGGGCAAGATGCCGCAATACGGATATCAGTCGACTCCTGAGGAGTGCCGAGTGCGAGAGCCCGGACTGTCTCGTCCGACTCGTTCCGTCCCTGTAGATACTCGCCCGGGTCGAACCTAACCATCTGTCCCTGAGTCACAGTGACAGTCTCGGTTTCGGCGTCTAACTCGGGCTTTGTCTCGAAGGTAGCCTCGCCTTCGAGAACGAAGAAGGTCTCCTCCTGGTCAAGATGGCTGTGTACAGCGTCGGCGAAGTTCTCTCCCGGCTCAAGCACGTAGTAGTTCATCGAGAAGTCCTGAGCACCCAGCGGCTCCGAGACGCTCTGTCTGTTCCGGGGGTCTTCCTCCGGAGTCATACTGTTAAGGTCGATCTTCTGCATACAGCCACAGACGTGTCCTCAGTGACGAAAAAGATACTGGTGCTTTTAAATTAAATTCAGTCTATCTCGCTCTGGACGTCTAACTCGTTCATACTGTCGACCTCACTGCTGATTCCCTCGACCATAGCCTCCTGTTCCTCGTTCGAGGCGGCTATGTCCTCTGCCTTGTCGGAGACCCTCTCAGCCTTCTCGGATGCCTCGTCTACCATGCTCGCTATCTCCTCGGAGCTTGATGCCTGCTGGTTCGTGGCACTCGATACCTCCTCTACGCTCTGGGAGACCTCCTCGACCATATCGGCGATCTCCTTGAAGTTCTCGCCCGCGGTCTCGACCTTGTCGGCACCCTCGTCGATAAGCTGGTTGTTGTCTTCGAGGCTCTCGACTGTCTCCATCGCGTTCTCCTGTATCGTCTCGACGATCTCCTCTATCTCGCTCGCGTGGCTCTGTGACTCCTCGGCGAGCTGTTTGACCTCATCGGCGACGACAGCGAATCCGTCGCCTGCCTCCCCCGCTCTTGCCGCCTCTATGTTGGCGTTGAGAGCGAGTAGGTTAGTCTGGTCAGCGATGTCGTTTATGACCTCGACTATCTCGTTTATCTCCTCGACGCTCTTCCTTAGGTCTTTGACGTCCTCCGAGACCTCGTGAGAAGACTCCTCTATCCTCTCCATCATCTCGACCGCCTCCTCGGCTGACTCCTCTCCCTCCGAAGCCTTGTCCCTCGCAGTCTCGCTTCTCTGGCTGACCTCGTCGGTACTCGAAGCGATCTCCTCGACGGTCGCACTCAGATTCGAGACCTCGCTCGATATCTGTTCCATCGACTCCGACTGTTCGTCGGTGAGGCGACTAATCTCCTGTGAGTTCTGAGCCACGTGCTGGGAGACTTCCTTGAGGTCGTCGACCGAGTCCTTGACGTTACCCACGGTCTCTTTCTCGTCTGTGAGGTCTCTGAAGGTCTCGGCGATTCCTATTACGTCACCCTCCGTGTCACGAATCGGGCGGCAGATGAGTTCGGTGGGTATCACCTCGCCGTCGTGGCTTTCCTTGTTGACCTCGACACGTATCTCGTCCTTGCCGTGGTCGACTATCTGGTTGAGAGTGCAGTTATCCGTGCCACATACGTCGGGGTTCGAGAACTGGTCGAAGCATTTGACGTCTTCGACACCTTCGGCTTCTATGTCGCCCATCTCCTTCATCTGCTGGTTTTCGAGTATGACATTGAAGTCGGTGTCGAGTATTCTCATCGCAGCCCCCGTCGACTCCATCACCGTCCTTATGTTGTTGCCGAGCTCTTCCCTGAACTCCTTCTCAGTCAGATCCTTGCCCCCTGAGATGTCCTGAGAGAGGTCAGCGTCGGAGCTGTCATGCCTTGGAAGGCTCTTATCAATAGACATATGCCTATACTGGCTTCATCACATGGCTATATATACTTGTATATGTAGGAATTTTGCAAGATTCTCACACAGTAAACCCTACTAAAAATCCGGATATACAGAACGGTCAGACCGCCTTCATCTCAGCCTCAGCCTATCTGCTGTCTGATCTCGTCTATGTCGACTGCTGCCTCGGATATCAGATTCTCAAGTGCCTCGGTTATCAGAACGAAGTCCTCTAGCTGTTCGTTGGTCTTCTCCTTCATCTCGTGGGTCTTACGTGTCGCAGACTCCGCCTTAGTGCTGACTTCGTCGACCATTCCGGCGACCTCCTCGGTGCTCGTCGCCTGGTCTTCGGTCGCCTCGGCGACTTCGTTAATTCCGTCGGACGCCTCCTCGACTGCGGAGTTGACCTCCTTGAATGTCTCCGCAGCCGTGTTCACAACCGAGATTCCTTCGCTGACGTCTTCGTCCATCTCTTCGAGGCTGTCGAGGGTCTCGTCGGCGGTCTCCTGTATCCCCTCGACGATCTCCTCTATCTCTGTCGCACGTTCCTGGGACTGTTCGGCGAGATCCTTGACCTCGTCGGCGACGACAGCGAAGCCGTCGCCCGCCTCTCCCGCCCTCGCAGCCTCTATGCTCGCGTTGAGTGCGAGGAGGTTGGTCTGGTCGGCTATGTCGTTTATGACCTCGACCACCTCGTTTATCTCGTCCATCATGCTGTGGAGGTCTTCCATGTTCTGTCTGACCTCGTCGTTGGCGTCACGTATGTTACGGATCGATACCTCGGCTCTCTCGGCTTTACGTCTCCCGTCAGTCCCCTTCTGACTCGCCCTGTCAGCTGCGAGAGAGACCTCGTCGGCACTCGCGGCTATCTCCTCTACCGAAGCACTCAGACCGGATATCTCGGATGCGATCTCGTCTATGTCCTCCTTCTGACCCTTCACGGTCTCCTCCGTCTCCGACGCGAGTTGGTTGACTTCCTTGCTCGTGTCCTTGACTATCTCGGTGGAGTCCTCGACGCCTTCTGCCATTCTCTCCATGGCTTCTATGTTCTCTATATCACTGAGGAACGAGTGCTGGTATGTGTCGACTGCGATCTGCATGTCGAGGTTAGTTATCTTGAGAACCGACATCACGGTCTCGAAACAGTCGGACAGCTCCGACTCGACTGCTGACTCTATACTGCGTTTGAGATCCGACTCGGAGCCGTAGTCAGAGTCGGAGTCGGAGTTGGATACCTCGTCGGCGACCCTCTCAGCTATCCCGTCTTGGGCACGTCTCCTTATCTCGGGAAGTATGTTTCTGTAATAGAGTACGTAAGCCCCGAAGTAGTACTTCGGAGGCATATTTATCATGTCGTGTAGCTTGCCTATCCGTGCGCGGTCTGCGAAGTACTCCGTACTGTAGCTCCCGTTTCCGAGAGACAGAAGATACTCCTTCTGTGTCTTCTTGAGTTCGGAGACGGGACGTGACGAGCGCTGTAGTATCTCGTCGGTCTCCTCGAACGACTCCAACGTCGCATAGAAGTCGTCGACGGCTTCGTCCTTTACCTTCTCCAACACAGGAGTGAGCTTCCGGAGTCTCCGAGCGTCCTCGCCGTCGAATCCGATTATCTTCTTTCTGAACTCTATCTCGCTCTCGTCTATTCCTAACTCGTCTATGAGACTACTGCCGTCAACTTTACTTCCTCTCCCCCCAGAAGAGGACTTTTCCCCCAGGCTCATGCGCCTGTCTTCAGCACGGTAACTTATATTTTTTTGGGTAGATATGGAAATACCGTAAAAATGTCCTAACCGGGGTTCCTTCCTTTTTTGACCCGCGGACGCGTCGTACGTTTATGCAAGACCTGACCCATCGTGTCGATGATCAGACCCAGACGTACCCAGGAGACCCCGACGTCGAGATAGAGCCCGACTCGGTCTACTCTGAGGACGGATACAGGGTCTCACGTCTGTCGCTCGGAAGCCACACCGGAACACACGTCGACGCGCCGTCCCACACAGAGCCCGACGGAGACTCGCTCGGGTCGTACGGAGTAGAGTCGTTCGTCTTCGAGAGCCTACGTGTCGACTGCCGTGACCTGGGCTCGCGCGAGAGTATAGGTCTCGAACGTCTCCCTGACCTCAGTGCCGATACATCCGTCGACTGCCTAGTCTTCTGGACGGGCTGGGACAGACACTGGAATACCGACAGATACCTCGATCATCCGTATCTGTCGCGCGAGGCGGCTGAGTACTGTGCCGAACACGGGGTCGCAGTCGGAACCGACACACTCAGCCCCGATCCGACGCCCTCGGAGGAGTCCCACGACACTAACACGAGCTTCGACGCACACAGTGCTCTTCTCGGCGAGGGATGTCTGATCTTCGAGAACCTCACGAACCTCGGAAAGCTACCCGAGAGATTCGAACTCCGAGCCTATCCATTACGTCTCGATACCGACGCGTCGCCCGTGCGTGCTGTCGGGGTTAGACTCAGTAAGACAGATGGAACTGTGTGAACCGGGTTGGGCTACTCGTACCTGAGGGCGTCTATGGGGTTTACCTTCGATGCCCTCCAGGCGGGATATATGCCCGCGACCACACCGACTGTGACTCCCATGAAGACCGAGAAGACGACCCATCCGACTGCGGGAGTGAAGCCGACACCCGCATAGACCGTAGCACCCCAGGCTATTCCGAGACCGATGGGTATTCCGATGACTGATCCCGCGGTGCTCAGTAGGACAGCCTCGGTGAGGAAGAGCTTCACGACGTCGCGGTTGGTAGCTCCGACTGACTTCATTATTCCAATCTCCTTCGTACGTTCGGTCACGCTCACGAGTGTGATGTTAGCTATTCCGACCGCGCCGACTACGAGTGATATAACGGCTATCCCCGTCACGAACTTAGTTATCCTGTCTATGACGTCCTGTATCTCGTCTATTATGTCGCCGCTCGTCTGAACCGTGAATCCACTGTTGTCGGGAACCAGACCCGAGGCGTCGGAGCTCTGTCTGAGGTACTCCTCGATCTTGTCTCCCGTCTCTCCGACACTTTCAGTGTCAGCGACGACAGTCATCTGTGGGTAGGCTTTCTGGTCGTATCCGAGACCCGGTACCGTCACTGTCGTGGTGTAGAAAGGATCTGAGGGTAGGTAGAAACGCGGGACTGCGTCGCCGAATCCCGTGACGAACTCGCCCTGTGTCGACGACACTATTCCGACTACTCTTAACTCGGTCTCCTCGCCTGACGAGTCTGTCATAACCACCGTCGAGCCGACTGTGACGTTCTCCCCGAACGCCTCTGCGGCGGGCTGATTCATGACTATCTCGTCGGATCCAGACCTGAATCCACGCCCCTCCAAGACGGATTCCTGGCTAAACGTCTCGGGAACCGTGGCGATCACTGTCTGTTGTGCGACTGTCCGGTTGGCATACGACAGGGACGACACCGGAATTATTCCTCTCGGTATCACCTTCTTGACCCCCTCTATCTCCGAGATCTCTTCTACGTCACCCGTCGTAAACACGGGGTTTATCGAGGCTCCGAAGTCGGTCGGGGCACCGTGTTCGTCCTCGCCCGGAAAGACATAGATGTTGTTAGCGTTCGTAGTGCCTATCTGACCCACGACGTCAGCCCTGACACTCGCGCCGAATGTTGAGAAGACTATCACAGACGCGATACCGATCACGACACCTAAGACTGTGAGAGAAGACCTCAGACGGTGAGCACGTATCGAACGTCCGGATATACGTAGTATCTCTTTCAGCTTCATACTCGATCCCCTTTTCTGAGATCTTCGACTCTCTCAACGTCGCCGTCACGGATATGTACGATTCTCTCAGCATGTTCGGCAATACGGCGTGAGTGTGTCACGAGGAGAACCGTGTTTCCGTCGTCGTGAATCTCCGAGAGTAGATCCATTATCTCGTCCCCCGTCTCGGTGTCTATGTTTCCCGTGGGCTCGTCGGCGAGAACTACCGACGGGTCCGGGGCAAGCGCGCGTGCTATCGCAACACGCTGTCTCTGTCCTCCGCTAAGCTGGGTCGGCTTGTGGTCGTATCTGTCTCCTAAGCCGACGTCGTCGAGGCTCTGTCTCGCGCGTTCGAGCCTTTCTTCCTTTCCCCATCCGGCGAAAGCCAGAGGCAGTGCGACGTTCTCGACGGCTGTGAGACGAGGCATTAAGTTGAAAGTCTGGAATATAAATCCGACCTCTGTACCTCTAAGGGACGCACGTCTGTCCCCGGTAACCGACCCTATCTCCTCGTCACGTATCCTCACTTCACCCTCGTCGGGAACATCTAGACCGCCTATGAGGTTCAGAAGAGTGCTCTTACCCGATCCGCTCGGACCCATGACTGCGGTGTACGATCCCTCACGCAGACTCACCGAGACCCCGTCGAGAGCCTTTACGGTGCCGCCGAGGTCGTACCTCTTGACGACGTCAGCGACCTCGACTACCGTCTCCGACAGAGAGCCGTCGCCCGGGGCTGAGTTAGCGTGTGTCACTACTCAAGATAGAGCCTGAGACCGTATATACCTTTGTCCTATCCGCCGTACGGCAGTGGTTCGTCTCTCTAGAACGTCGAACACGCACAAGCCATTTAACCGTACAGTGTGTATGTATCGTGATGGATAAGAGAGACAGCCCCACCGACACTGACACCGACACCGCAGCCGACGACTCAGAAAGCCGGGGTATCACGGACAGCTTCGGTCTACTTGCGATAGCTCTTCTCGTAATAGGTGTCGTAGGAGCGGGTCTTACTATAGCCCAGACCCCGATGGGTACTGACTCGGGCGACGACGCGACGGTGACCGCAGACTCGGTTCTCGACGGGGTACACGAGAGGTACAACTCCTCCGAGACTCTCGCCGGAAACGCGACTGTCGAGGTCAGTAAGGAGGGTGAAACCAGAAGCTACGCAGTCTCGTTCGCCGCTACCGACGAGAACGAGTCACGTGTCTCGGTAGAGACTGAGAACGGATCTGTTGTAATGGGATCGAACGGCTCGGCTGTCTGGCTACATTCCGAGAAGACGGGCTTAACACGTGTCTACAGCCGCGACGAGATACATGACTTTAAGCAGGGTGACGCCGATCCCTTCGAAGGACACGGATTCAACCACAGCAAGTCTGAGTATCCGGGAGCGTGGGGGTCGTTCGACGCCAACATGAACATGACTCAGCCGTGGAATGCCGACGGTCTCCCTAACCACAGCTTCAGACACAGTCACAGCGACTTTTCGAACCACAGCCTAAACAGTACGTCTGAGTACGTCGGAACACAGAGTATCCGTGGCACCGAAGCACACGTAGTTGAGATAACTCTCAGAGATGAGAACCAGAGCCTACATCCCGAGACCCTCGTGACCTACTGGGTCTCGGACGACAACGTAGTTCTGAGACAGGAGGTGGAGACCCCGAACGCGACTGTCACAGTCGACATGACCCGGACGAGGTTCAACGTGAGTATAGCCGACTCAACCTTCGAGCCTCCGACTGACGGAGAAGGCTCACAGTTCGCGACTTCGACCTTCGACTCCTTCGACGGTCTACAGGACTCGACCGATTTCGATCTACTCCGCCTAGGCTCGAACTACAGCTTCGACGAGGGACGTAAGATCGTCTACGCGGGTGAGACAGCCGCAGTACAGGAGTACGTAGACGACGGATCGCGTCTCAGAGTCGTCTCAGCCGAAGAAACCAGCCGAAGCTTCGGCTTCGCTGATCGGCACACGGGTACCAGCGTAAACAAGACATCGACTCAGGAGACTGAGGTCGTTATAGACGGAGTCAACACGACAGTCACTGTCTCGGAGACGAGCCGAGGAGCCGCAGTCTCTTGGACTCACGAGACAGACGGAGACAAACTCAGACACGCAGTAGTCTCCGAGACGGAGTCTGCCGAGACGGTCTTAGAGGTCGTCGAGAATCTCGGCTGAGGCTTAAGTTTACCATCAGAAATGCTTATACTGGAGGACATTCACAAAGCGAAGCTCTGTGAGTAAGCAAGATCAAAGATCTTGTTACAAAAATAGATAAAGATAAAGATTGAATACGGTCTTCTCGGAAAACGTCGGATACGGTACCCGTGTTATTCTTTGCGACTTATAGGAAAAATTCGTATTCACGTTCTTTTGTCCTTCAGTATGAGAGGAGTCGAGAACTCCACGGTGTCGAGAACCGGATCGTTGGTCGCCTCCAGAACTACGGGAGGTGCGACGCCTGCCTCCTCATCCTCTATCCAACGACTGAGACAGAGACACCAGCGGTCTCCGGGCTCGAGATCCGCAAACTCCACCTCAGGACGTTCACGAATCCGAAGATTCGTGTGCACACGAGGGCTTTAAGAGTCCTCGTTTAGGGGGAGAATATCAAGCTTTGCCTCTGGTTCTAAAGGAGAGCAGCGAGAGTTCCACGGGTTTCCGAAAACCGTAGGTTTTCGGCTTCGTGAATCATTGATTCACGGGCTACAAAATCAGAGATTTTGTAACTTTAGCAAATCTTCGATTTGCGAAACACCTGACCCGTGTTTTGCTGAACGTAGTGAAGCAAAGCAAGGAACGTTCGTGAATCTATGATTCACGAGCCTGCAAATCTCTGATTTGCAGACGTTAGTGACTGTGGGTGAATCGCGTCGAAGTATTTAACTAACCCTACGTTGTATAATGGTTGGAGGGTAATTATAGGCATCACAAAACCCTGAAGCATGGTGAGTCTTGTCTTGTCGTGCCGTGAGTGAAGTGGCATACGCCTACGGACAGTATGCAACTGCATACGCTCGCACGGACTGTGCGAGTGATAAACCTTCGGCGGTGATAGAAACCCTATCACGGAAGGTGAAGCCTGTTCGGGTGTTTGTTCCTCCACACGACCATTCAACATGGAAGTGCAGGCGGAATTAAATTCCGTTGCTCCGTTACGCTGGCATAGTGTCAGAGGATAGATACGGAAGCCACGGGTTTCCGAAATCTGTGATTTCGGCTTCGTGAATCAATGATTCACGGGCTGTGAAATCGTAGATTTCACAACTTTAGCAAATCCTTCGGATTTGCGAAACACCCGACCCGTGGTACTTCACGAGGTCTGAGATATCCGTAATTCACCAACAGCCTTATTAACAGCCTTATTATATCTAAAACGGTTGGTGTACTCGAACTGGATATGTTTGATGGGACATGGGAGATATATCTGTACAGCTTGTTTCCGATGGTGTTTCTGTTTCTCACTATATCACACGTAATACTCAGGACAAACAGGCTGAGAAGCTGGAAGCCCTTGACTGTAGTCTTACTACTCTGGTCGATGGCTATACACCAGTCTGTCGAGACAGTCTCATTCATACAGACGGGGGACTTAGTCTCGAAGTTCGAGGCTGTAGAGACGGCTACTAACCTGATTGCCGGATTCTCAGCCTACTTCGCACTCGGAGTCATAAACGAGGAGAAGAAGATTAAGGAAGGCAAGGATGTCCTCGACAGGGTGATGAGACACGATCTCAGAAACAGCCTTACGGTAATCAAGGGACAGATAGATCTCGTAGAGACCAAGATCGAGAACGGAGACTACTCCCGGGTTCGGGATCATCTAGCTAAGTCGGAGAAGGAGATCGAGAGGATGGACAGGACTGCGAGTAAAGCCCGTCGTCTCGAAAGCATACTCGCAGAAAGCCGACGACTTCACTCGGTTAGTCTCGACAGAATACTCGAAGAAGAGGTCGAGAGACTCAGAGAGAGGTTCGACGAAGCCGATATACGTCTCGGACTCGACGCGACGGACAGTCTGAAAGTCGTGGCTGACGAAGATCTGAGATCAGTCATCCGAGCCGTGGCTGAGAACGGAGTCGTACACAACGACAAAGACGAGCCGCGTCTTGAGATAGACGTCGAGAGAAACCGGCTTAGTGTGACTGTCTCAGTAGAGGACAACGGTCCGGGTATTCCCGAGGAAGACAGGTGTCTCGTCTTTGGACACGAGGAAAAGGACGACCTTCGGCACGGAGAGGGAATCTCTCTCTTCTTCGCCGACAAGCTGGTGGAGGAGTACAGGGGCGACATACGGGTCAGGGACAGCCGTCCCGAGGGCACAGTCTTCGAGATACGTCTGTGGAGGTCGTTCGATGACGTCGTCTGAAGATTAAATCTTCCGTGGAATGTGGGATATATGTAAAAGTTTGGGGGCTATGGGAAATATTACCGTATATAGACAAACTGAACTACTTCTCCACGAAGATGACGTCCTCAAGGGCTGTGTCCTCGCCGTCTCCGTTCTTCGACGCAGCGACGTCGTAGATCCGCCGTATGACCTCGATGTCATCCTCTGACAGCACCTCCTCCGAGAGACCGTCGTAGAGACGTGAGGCACCCCCGATTACGAGATACCTCTGGCTCTCGTCTGCGATGTAGATGAATCCCGAGGAGTCACCGTCTCCGGCTGCCCTGTCTCTGAGATCCGACAGTACGGAGTCCGTCAGAACTGCCTCCTCGAACGTCTGTAGAAGTCTGTCAGCCTCGGATGTGGATATGTCTAGACCCTCGGTCGCCTCGTCCAACACCTCCGACGAGTGGGGTGAGTAGTAGTCCCTCGACTCAGACGACGAGTCCTTGAGGAACCCCAATATAGAGGCTAAGTCTAACACGTCCGTGAGTATCCTCCGAACTCTTAAGTATCTTGTCTATCCGAGAAGGAGTGGGAACGTATTTCGTCACGAGACTACTACAGTATGTAGTGACAGACATACTCCGTGAGAGCTCCGACGAGATACTTGAGAGGAGGACACGTGAGGGCATAGAGGAAGCAGTCTGTGAAACTCTTACCTCGACAGCGACGTACACACGAGCCTGGGTTTCTGAGGTGAAAAATCGGAACGAGGTCGTCTTACGTGAGTACGGCGTCGAAGGGGAGACAGATCCGAGAGGCTGTCTATCAGACACAGAGAAGGAAGCCGTCCTCGAATCCGCCGAGAGACGTGAGAGACGAGTCGTCGAGAGCCGCGGTACGGCAGACACAGACACAGATACAGATACAGATACCGACGACACAGACACGGGTACCGACGCCGAGACTGAGTACATAGCCACAGTTCCAATAAGTTTCGAGGACGTTCCCTACGGTATCCTCGGTGTGGTTTCCGAGAGACGTTTCAGCGACGACGAGGTACATACCTTCGAGAGCCTGAGCGACCTCGTAGGATTCACTATAAGCTCCGCCGAGACGAGAAAGAGCCTCCTGTCGGACAGATACGTCGAGCTTGAGTTCGGTGTCTCGGACTCACGTCTCTTCTCTGTCTATGTCTCGGAAGAGCTGTCTTCGACTGTTGAGATCGAAAGCATGGTACAACGTCCTGACGGTAGATTCCTCCAGATACTCACAGTAGAGGTAGACGGTACCGCCGACTCCGAGATACGTGGGATAGCGGAGAGGTTCGGGAAGATTGACGAGTACGCGAGGATAGCCGTCCCGGATGACACCGCGACCGAGGGTAGATGTAGATGGGCTGTGATCACCTCGAAGCCGTGTATAGCCGCAGTCATAGCCGAGCACGGGGGCAAGCTTGAGACGGCAGCCGCTGACGACGGCGAGGGAACAGTAGTAGCCCGTCTTCCGCCCGAGTCTGACGTGTCGGGTCTAATGGAGTCGTTAGAGTCGGAGTACGACGGAGTGGAGATACTAGCAAGACGTGATCCCGCGAGAAGACCCAGAGGACGCGGGATCGGGGATGAAGACACAGACGGAGACAGCCGTGTCGCGTCCTCCCCGACTGACGGTCTGACGAGGAGACAGACGGAAGTCCTGGAGACGGCTTATCTCAGCGGATACTTCGAGTATCCGAGATCTAAGACCTCCGACGAGGTCGCCGATATGCTCGGGATCTCTCAGCCCACCTTCTCAGAGCACATACGTGAAGCCGAGAGCGAGATACTCTCGTCTATTCTCGGAGGCTGACCAAGTCACAAGAGTCAGTCCGGAACTCGTCACATACTTCGTCCCCGGGCTCGGCTCCTACCGAACAGTCGACTGACTGAAGCTCCTCCCACTCTTCGTCGGAGTAGTCGTCTCTCCGGAGGTTGGGCGGATAGTAGACACAGCTTTCACATATCATACCATTGTGTCAGTATCTATGTATCAGTTGGTCTCAAGAGAGATGTCGAGGCTGACCTCGTTCGTGACGTTGTCGTAGAGTGGCGAGGTCTGTTTGACCTCCTCGTGGAGGCTCTCGATCTCTTCTTCGGAGGCTTCGGTCTCTATACTCAGTCTACAGCTTATCTCGTCGTAGCCTGGTCTGACGTCACCGATTCCGAGGAATCCGCGGAGGTCTAACTCGCCCTCGAACTCGAACTCCATATCTTCTATCTCGATGCCTTTCGCGGCTGCGTGTCCCGCGTAGGTGACGCTGAGACACGACCCAACCGCTCCAAGGAGTAGCTCTACTGCGTTAGGTCCCTCGCGTTCTCCGAGAAGTGCCTCTGGCTCGTCGCCGACGATCTCGAACTCGGGGGATTCGACCGTCTCGCCGTTGTGATCGAAGTCGGATATCCTCGTCACGCTCGAAAACCCGCCCGTCCACTCGGTCTCGGATCGGAAGGTGAACGACGCGGCTTCGGGGTTCTGGTTGACGTCTTCGAGGAGGCTCTCCAGCTTCTGAGTCGGGAGTCCGTTTACTCGGTTCATCTCGTGTCTAAGTACTCCCTCGACTCCGAAAAAGACGGAGCCTATATGTATAGGCGAGAACTCAGTGGAAGGCTTTTACAGCCCCGAAGAGGATATACGTATATGAGAGCCGCAGTCTATAACTCGCCCGGAGATATATCAGTCGAGGAGGTTCCGAAGCCGGAGATCGACAGCCCGAACGACGCCGTGGTACGTATCACACACACTGCGATCTGTGGCTCCGATCTCTGGTTCTACCGCGGCGAGAAGGATCAGGAGCCGGGTTCACGCGTTGGTCACGAGCCGATGGGGATAGTCGAGGAGGTCGGCGACGACGTCCGCTCAGTCGATCCCGGAGACCGCGTCCTGGCACCCTTCTCTATAAGCTGTGGAGACTGTGAGTTCTGCAGGAAGGGACTCTACACGTCGTGCGTTAAATCCGAGTCGTGGGACGACGAAAACGGCGGGGCACAGGGAGAGTACGTCCGGTGTCCCTACGCCGACGGAACTCTCGTGAGAATACCTGACAGACACGCCGACGACGACGCACTCGAATCCCTTCTTCCCCTCACCGACGTCATGGGTACGGGACACCACGCTGCGAAGAGTGCGCGTGTCGGAGAGGGTGACACGTGTGTGGTTATAGGGGACGGAGCGGTTGGTCTCTGTGGAGTCCTAGCCGCAAGCCGTCTCGGAGCCGAACGTGTAATTGCGGTGGGACACCACGACGACAGGCTCGAAGTCGCCGAGGAGTTCGGAGCGACCCAGACAGTCTCGGAGAGGGGTGAGGAAGCCATCGAACGCGTACGTGAACTCACATACGGCGGTCCGAACCACGTACTCGAATGTGTAGGTGCGGCGTCTTCGATGGAGACCGCTGTCGAGGTGTGTAGACCCGGGGGTACTGTCGGATACGTCGGAGTCCCATACGGCGTCGAGAACGAGGGATTCGACGTCTTCTCGTTCTTCCGGAAGAACGTCGAGTTACGCGGAGGCGTCGCCCCGGTTCGTGCGTACGCCGACGATCTCATGGAAGACGTCTTACAGGGTACTCTCGATCCATCACCGGTATTCACGAAGACGGTGAGTCTCGACGAGATCGCTGAGGGCTACCGTGCGATGGACGAACGCGAGGCGATCAAGGTTCTCGTGAAGCCTTAGCCTAGCCGGTCTCGTGTATCCGTACTACGTGTTTCCCGCCGTCGTGTGTCGCCATGAAACGAAGACGGACGTTCTCGCCGGGGCAGATCGCCCAGTCTGATCCGCCTGGAACTCCTATGTCGACGTCAGTAGGGGGGGTTCCCGTTTCCTACTACCTCGTTAGCCAGATACTTCGTGTCACCTATCTGAGAAGAGGGGTCGTCCCAGACTGTTTTATTGACCTTTCCACCGTCACCGAGGACATATATGTGATCCGCCTTGGGAGCCGATACTAGGGTCGCCTTAATCCCTATCTCGTTGTCAGCGCACGGATCGTCAGCGTCTTCCGAAAACGTGTACTCTTGGGTCTCGATTCCCGCGAAACCCGGCTCCTCGGGTATGTTGTCGCTTGAGACCTCCATAGCCGTAATCCCGACGACAGAGGCTATCATAACCGCTATTACGACCATCAGAATCACTCCCACGGTCGAAGAGATTGCCTTGTCTCTTACTCCCTCACCGTCTACCATGTAGATGATTTATTATGTAGATATTTGAGTCTTCTGCCTGTGCTGAAAAGATAGGGCTAGGTCAGGACTCATTCGTCTTTAGCTAAGACTCACACCTCGGTTGCGTAGCGGTAACTAGCGTCT
>JAXIOF010000030.1 GCA_034190545.1 Candidatus Afararchaeum irisae
TTCCTTGTTGTTCCCTTCTTCAACGTGTCCGCACTACCGCAGTGCGGACACGTTATCTCCTCTGACCATCGCTGATTACGGAGATATTCTAAACAGTCCTCTTTATCAGGCAGAAAGACCTCATCAACGCTCTCTCTGCTGACCATCTTGAATCCAACTATTAGCTCCTTTCAGAAATAAGTATTCACTACTACAGAAGAGCGAAGTTCGTTTTTTTCTTACTGTTTCGATACCGACCAGCTTCCCGACGCCGACATTCCGGTGTTACTCTCACCGCTCCAGTCGCCACTTATCTCCGAATAGTCTTCCGAGACCTCTCCGGTCATGTCCATGTTCATCGTCATATACTGCATCGCACGTCCCGAGGCTTTGGCTTCGACTCTCCTATCTGACACAGTACCCTCTATCGGACCGGAAGCGTCCCCTTCTATGCTTCCCGATACCGTCCCCGCGTCGTAGTCGACCTTCATAGTCATGTCACCGCCGACGTTGACGCCTCCCGTCGCCTCGCCGGTCCAGCTTCCCGAGTACTCTATGGTTTCGGTTCTTCCGGAACTCTCGTCTTTACTGCTACTGTCCGAACCCGATCCGGAGTCGGACGTCGTCTCTGTCACCGACTTCTCTCCATCGGTCTGGTCTCCGGATGAGTCGGAGTCAGAGTCGGAACTTGTCTTTGTGTCGGATTCGGATGACTCGGTCTTTGTCTCCGACTTGGAGTCCGAATCCTCGCTCGAACTCGACGAATCGTTGTCTTCCGAACTGCTGTCCTCCGAAGGCTTAGCTTCCCCACCTGTGCAGCCGGCTATTCCCCCCATTACAGAGGCACCCGTTAGTGCCAGAAACTCTCGTCTTTTCATGTTTCCCCCAATCCCACAGCGTTTGAAATACTGTGATGCATTCACAAATGTACCTCAGTTACTATATAAGGGTTTCTAACGTAATGTTAGTAATACAGACGTAGTACTATCGCCGTAACCCGTTTTGCTACTACGAGAGTAATTGGAAATAGCCAACCGGCATACCTATATATCCTTATTTTAAATTGACTATCCGTTGATCATGATGTGCTGTTGTTACAATGATGTGTAATCATGGGTGAGGGGAAACATATGAAATACGATAGAACAACTAAGACAAAGCGTAAGTTAGGTGCTCTGGCTTTTGCGGTACTGATGGTGACATCAGTAGTAG
>JAXIOF010000031.1 GCA_034190545.1 Candidatus Afararchaeum irisae
GTGGTGTAGACCTGACCGGCTCCATCGGTCTCTTAGTACGGTTCGTCGAAGACGGTCACATTTCTGCTGAGACCGCTGACAGGTATCTTAAGCGCTGGATCGATGAGGCGGGTTTCCGGTCGCCTGCCCGCGACTTTGACGTGTTTCTGGAGAATTGAGTCTCGTTGAGATTGCAGGTCATCCGTCCTTTTAGTCAATTTCGATCTAGCAGACACGAGTGCCCTGGTCTCGTTAGCGACGGTCGGTCTTCTCGATTCCTTCCTGACCGAGTTCGACGTCCACACCACCTGGACTGTCTATTCGACTGACACCAATCCTCGAACAGGCAGGTCGGGCATACCGCCTACGACGTCGCTCCTCTCGATTCTCGTCGTCTGCTTCGGAATATCCTTCGAGGCTGTGAAGGGTCCCAACTCTATCTCGGCGGTACCCTCGATTCTCACGAAGACGTCGCCGTCGACGGCTAAAGTCCCTGCGAGCTTCGCGCTCTCGTCGTTCCGAGCCTCGAACTCCGTTCTCTGTGTCACGGTCTCCGAAGGCGGGACTCTGACGTCCTCAAAGCTTCCGTTTCCGAGACGGCTGTACTCGCCGTCCTCGTCGTCCGCCCAGTAGACATCGTAGTCGACTGACTTCACGGAGCCGCCTATCTCGTTCGCCGAGTTGTTGATGTAGAACGGGATGTCGAGTGTCACAGCGGATGTGGATATCTCTGTAATTCTCACCTGAGGGACATCCACGGGACCCACCGACCCGGTGACCACGCCGATATCGGGAGCCTCAACGTCGCCTGTGGCTAACTGTGAGACGGCACCTGCTGGATCACCGACTAGGACGTATCCTGATCCTACTGCACCTCCGATTACGACGGCGATGAGGACGACGACAGTTACTACTCCTTTTCGTATGGCCCCCATCTGATCTACTCTACGTTCCCCGAGATAGACTCAGCGATCTCGTCCATCTCGTCGTCTTCGAGTTCGACCGTAGAGGGTAGTATGTTGTGTATCGGACCGCCGCCGTCACCCTCGAAACGTGGGACTATATGAGCGTGAAGATGCGGAACCTCCTGTCCTGCTGCTTCTCCGTTGTTTATTCCGACGTTCGCGGCGTCGGCGTCGACAGCTTCTGTGACGGGCTCGACGAGTTCTCTCACCGCACTGAAGACCGCCTCCGAGTACTCATCGTCGAGGTCTTCGAGTGTCTCGGAGTGGTTCTTAGGTATCACGAGTGTGTGTCCGCGTGACAGGGGATTGACATCGAGGAACGAGAGTACTTTGTCGTCCTCGTATACCTTACGTGACGGTAGCTCTCCGTCTATTATCTTACAGAATATACAGTCTTTTGACATGGTTATGTGTAGTAACCGGTGGGAGCAAAAAGGTTACTCTCGTCGTCTACTCGACAGTCACACTCTTAGCGAGGTTTCTCGGCTTGTCTATGTTCCTGCCTTTGAGATCGGCGACGTTGTAGGCGAGAAGCTGGAGATAGACGTTAGCTAAGACTGGCTCCATTGCACCCGCATCGGGGACTTCGAGTACCGTATCCGCGTACTTCTCGGCTCCGTCGACCCACGAAGATGCCACTCCTATAACGGGTGCTTCCCTCGACTTGACCTCCTTGACGTTGTTGACTGTCTCTCCGGGTCTCGTTCCTTCAGTCAGGACTGCGACTACGGCTGTCTCCGAAGTCACTAGAGCGAGAGGTCCGTGCTTTAGCTCCCCAGCGGGGAACCCCTCGGCGTGGTCGTACGAGATTTCCTTGAGCTTGAGAGCGCCTTCGAGCGAGACGGGATGTCCCAGCTTTCTACCGATATAGAAGAAGGCGTCCGAGTCGGCGTACTCCTCGGCGACTTGTCTGACCTCATCCTCGTTGTCGAGAACCTGCTGTACACCACCCGGGAGACTCCGTATGTCTTCGAGTATCTCCGAGGCGGTCTCGGAGCCTAACGCGCCCCGTTTTCGTCCGACGTAGACGGTGAGAAGACCGAGCGTGGCGACCTGTGAGACGAATGTCTTGGTCGCCGCGACGCCTATCTCGGGTCCTGCACGTATGTAGAGGGTTTCGTCAGCCTCACGCGTCACTGTGCTTCCTACGGTGTTTGTGACAGCGAGCGTCCTGGCTCCGCTCCTCTTCGCCCTCTTGAGAGCCGAGAGGGTGTCTGCGGTCTCACCGCTCTGTGTCACCGCGACGACGAGTGTCCGCCACGGGTCACGTCCCCCGTCGAAGTCGTACTCGTGGGAGTACTCCGCAGTCACACGTACGTCTGCGTACTCCTCCATGAGCTCCTCGGCGACGAGACAGGCGTGGTACGACGTTCCTGCGCCGACTACCTGTATCTCCTCGACTGAGTTGAGGTACTCGTCGGGAAGCGACACGTCGAGGTTCGCCTCACCCTCTATCTCGTCTATACGTCCCGAGAGGGTCTGGCGGAGCGACTGTGGCTGTTCGTGTATCTCCTTGAGCATGTAATGGTCGTATCCGCCTTTCTCGGCAGCCTCGGGCTCCCAGTCGACTGTCTCGACCTCACGTTCGACCCTCTCACCTGTCTCGGAGTCGTATATCTCGATGTCGTCGGCTGTTACGAGGGCGACGTCACCGTTTTCGAGGTAGGTGACTTCGTCAGTGTAGTCTATGAAAGCCGTGACGTCGCTTCCGACGTAGTTCTCGTCGTCTCCGTAGCCGAGTATCAGGGGGCTGTCCTGACGTGCGACCGCGATCTCGTCGTTCGACGAGGAGACTGCTGCGACAGCGTAGCTTCCCTCTATTCTCCCGACCGTCTTCCGGAACGCCTCGAAGAACCCCGCGCCGGCGTCGATCTCCTCCTCGATGAGATGTGGTATGACCTCTGTGTCGGTATCGCTACTGAATTCGTGGCTCGCGAGTTCGTGTTTCAGGTCGTCGAAGTTGTCGATTATGCCGTTGTGAACGACGCCTATCTCACCCGTACAGTCGGTGTGCGGATGTGCGTTCTCGTCTGTTGGCTCTCCGTGGGTCGACCACCGGGTGTGTCCAATACCTGTACCTGTCTTGGCTTCCCCGGTTTCGGGTAGTATCTCTTCGAGACGGTCTATCTTGCCCTTTTTCTTGTAGACGTCGAGACTGTCGGACGAGAGCGCGACACCCGCCGAGTCGTATCCCCTGTAGTCGAGGTTCCGGAGTCCGTTGACGAGGACTTCGAGAGCCTCGGAGCCGTCGTCGCTCGTGTATCCTACTATCCCACACATACTATCCCCTCCTCACCTCTGAGTCCGACGGTACTTTCCCCGAGAGTCTCACGCCTTCCTCGGCTGTCGTCCCGTCTCCGATTACCGTACCTGTTTCGACTGTCGCTCCGCCGCCTATACGTGAGTTGTCGCCTATGACACCGCCGAGACGGACGTCCTCGTGTATCTCGTTCTCGACGACTACGTCGGATCTGCCGCCTGCGACGGTACTGTTGGGCTCTATAACGGCGTTAGCACCCACGACGGCGTCCTTGACGACCGCACCCTCTCCTATGTAGGCGTCTTCGAGTACGACGGAGTTAGATACGACAGCGTTCGCTCCGACACGTACGTTGTCCCCGAGAGACGTTCCCCGCATAACTGTGGAGTTGTGTCCGACACGGCAGCCGTCGCCGACACAGACCGATCCGACTACGTCTCCGTCGATACGGCTGTCACCGATCCCCTCGTACCCTCTGTCTATCGCGTTTGAGTTGACCTGTATGAGATCCCAGAGATGTGAGACGTCTATCCACATCTCCGATCTCACCGCCCTGACTCTCTGACTCCGGTCTATCAGACGGCTGAGTGTCGAGGTTATAGATATCTCTCCGTCGGCACCCGTCGGAGTATCACGTATCTCGTCGAAGACAGAGACGTCGAATCCGTAGACTCCTGCGTTTATCACGTCTGTCTGTGTCTCGTACTCGGGTGGCTTCTCAGTTATGCTAACGACCTCGTCTCCTTCGGTTTCTACGACTCCGTAGTCACTCGGCTCGTCGGCGCGTGTGACTGCGACCACAGTGCCGTCTCCGTCCCTGTGTTTGTCTACGATACTCTCGACAACGTCCGACTCTATCATCCTGTCGCCGTTGAGTACGACGAAGTCGCCGTCGACGTACTCCTCAGCCTGTAGAACTGCGTGTCCCGTACCGAGCTGTCTCTCCTGTGCGGCGTACTCGACTGAGACGTCCCAGTCGTTTCCGTCTCCGAAGTAGCTCTGTATCCTCTCACGCTTGTATCCGACGACTATCACAGTCTCGTCGATACCCGCCTCGGCGACCGCCTCGACGACGTGTTCGAGAAGGGGCTTGTTGGCGACGGGTATCATCGGCTTCGGGCGCAGGTTCGTGAGAGGCTTGAGACGTCTACCCTCCCCCGCGGCGAGGATTACGGCTTTCATACTCTGTCCTCCATTACTGTCTCACCAGGCTTGGCTGTTTCCTTCGGTGCCATCTTGACTCCGGCGTTGAGACTCGTATTGATTCCAGTCTTGACCCCGTCTCCTAGGACGACGCCTAGCTTACGCCTGCCTGTATCGACTGACTCACCCTTGACGTTCATTCTGACGTTCTCGCCGTCGTGTCTCAGATTTGCGACCATACTACCCGCGCCTAAGTTGACGTCCTCTCCGACGACTGAGTCGCCGATGTACGACAGATGTCCTGCTGTCGCGCCCTCCATGAGTACGGAGTTCTTGACCTCTACGGAGCTTCCGACCTTGGCGTTCTCTCCGACTGTCGTCGAGCCTCTCACGTATGCGTTGGGTCCTACGACTGCACCCGACTTCACGACTACGTCGCCCTCTATACGTGTCCCCGACTTGATCTCAGCGCCCTCCTCGACGACGACGTTTCCGTCACCTACTACGACGCCGTCCTCGACATCGCCGTCTATCGATCTGTCGTTACGTGACAGGATCTCGGTGTTGGCTTCGAGTATCTCCCACGGACGTCCGACGTCGAGCCAGACACCGTCGTGTTCGACGACACCGAAGCCGAAGCCGTCATCGACCATCGCACGTATCGTGTCGGTAATCTCGTACTCTCCTCTCTCGCTCTTGGGCGTCTCACGTATGTAGTCGAAGACGTCGGGTTCGAAGACGTATAGACCGAGGTTGGCGAGGTTCGACGGCGGGTCGTCGGGCTTCTCGACGACAGAGGTGACCTCACCGTCTTCGACTCCCACGACGCCGTACTCCGTCGGGTTTTCGACTCTTCTGACCGTGACTGCGGAGTCGTACTCGACGGGTCTCTCGACGAGTTCGGGGAAGACTACTACGTCCCCGTTGAGGGCTATGAACCTCTCGTCGACGTAGGGCTCCGCCGTGCCTATCGCGTGGGCGGTGCCTTCTTGGTCGTCCTGTACGGCGTACTCGACTGGCTTTCCGTCGTACTCGTCGCCGAAGTACTCCTTGACGTCGTCGGAGGCGTATCCGACTACTATTACGAAGCCGTCGACGTACCCCGAACACGCGTCTAAGACGCCTTCGAGAAGAGGCTTGCCTCCGACGGGAACCATCGGCTTCGGACGCGTCCGTGTGACCGGGCGCATACGTGTTCCCTCACCCGCGGCGAGGACTACCGCCTTCATTCGGATACCATCTCCCTGACTGCCCTCTCTATGTCGTACTCCGCCTCGAAGCCTATCCCGTCGCGTGCCTTTGTCGTGTCGACGGTGAAGTCGTCCACGAGTGTCTCGTCCTCACGTGGGTTGTCGACGAGTTCTACTTCGGGCGAATATCCCCTCTCTTCCTCGACTACCTCCTGTACTGTCTCGGCGATTTCGAGTATGCTACGGCAGTCTCCGCTCGCTATCGGATACGTCGTCGCACCGTCTTCCTCGTCGAGTATGACGTCGAGAGAGTCGGCGTAGGCACGTGCTGTGTCCTTTACGTGTATGAAGTCGCGCGCCTGCGTCCCGGGCTTGAAGACTGTGAGTGGTTCTTTGTTGAGAGCCTTGTCGACGAATATGTTTATGACGGTGTTCTTTCCTATCTCCTTACCGCCGAGTTCGTGGTGTCCGTAGAGGTTCGACTTCATGTAGACGTGAGCCGGGAACTCGCCGCGCGAGAGTGAGTGGATGTCGTCCTCTCCCATCGACTTAGTGAGACCGTAGGTGTTGAGTGGATTCCTCGGGTGGTCAGAGGTGATCGGGAACTCGACGGGGTCACCGATTATAGCCATGCTACACGGGAAGACGAGTGGTATACCGTTCTCACGGCAGACCCAAGCGACGTTCTCGGTGCCTCCGACGTTGACGTCGAAGGCGAGTTCGGGGTTGTCATCACACGAGTCGACACCACTCACAGCTGCGAGATGCATCAGCACATCGACGTCGTCGTACGTCTCCCGCAGACCGTCCCTGTCACGTACGTCTAAGTCACGTATCTCGACTCCCTCGACCTCGTCGACCTTCGCGTTGTAGAAGTTGTCTGTCGGTACGACCTCATGTCCTTCTTCGAGTAGGTTCGCTGTTAGACGTGAACCTATGTATCCACCCGCTCCTGTGACTCCTATCTTATATGTCTCTGTCATATCTGTTTCTCCTTAGTCTTGGCTCGGTCGGCTAAAAACCTGTCTCTGAGATCACGGACTCCTTCACGTAGGCTGTGTTCGAGTGTGAATCCCTGATCACTTACCTTGTCGAACGATACGTGGTACGACGGTCCGGGGTTCTCGCCACGCAGGTACTCGGTCTTCACATCAGTCCCGACCACCTCGGACACAGTCTCGGCGATTCCGTCTACCGTGTAGTTCTCGCCTCCCGTGTTGTAGACTCCCTCGTCCCACGACAGAGCCTCGACGAAGGCTCGTGCTGCGTCTTTGACGTGTATGAAGGGTCTCCAGTTACTGCCGTCGCCGTAGACGGTGAGAGTCTCGTCTGCGAGCGCGCGGAATACGAAGCTGTTTACGACGAGGTTGAAACGTACACCCGGCGACCAGCCGTAGTTGGTGGCGAGTCTGAGACTCACCGTCTCGACCTCCGACTCCTTACATCTCTCTTCCGCCATCAGCTTCGCTTCGGAGTAGGGGTTCATAGGGTCGGGGTCGTCGTCCTCTGTGAGATCGTCGGAGTAGCTTCCGCCGTAGACGTTGCACGAGCTAGCGAGGACGAATCTCTCGACACCCTCCGACTCCGCCTCGTCTAGTACCGTCTCTACACCCTCATGGTTGACCTCGATAGTCTTCTTACGTATCTCGTGGGTGTCCGATGCTCCTGTGATTCCCGCGAGATGTATGATACTGTCGACTCCGTCTACCGCACGTCTCACGGCTTCTGTGTTACGTATATCGCCTCTGACGAACTCGATACCGTCGGTATCGCCCTTACTACTGCCGAAACTTCCCGCGAGGTTCCGTGGTGACGAAAGTGAGAAGTCATCGAGAACCACGACTTCGTGACCGCGTTCCTGAAGCATCGGCACGACTCCACTGCCCACGTAGCCCGCGCCTCCGGTGACGAGTACCTTAATCCTGAAGCACCCCCGGAAGGAACCGGTCTTCGTGTGCCTCGACTACGTCGCTGCGGTCGTCGAGTGTCGAGAGTATGCCACGAACCCCCTCCTCGAGCGTCTGCCTCTGTTCGCCGAGAAGATCCATGAAACGGTCGTTCTCCATCTCCATCTTGTGCTCCTCGTCCTCCTCACGCGGATTCTCGAAATGCTCAACATCGGCGTCTAGACCGAACTCGTCGCCGACGTCAGAGATAGTCTCGGCGAGCTCTACTATAGCTACGGGTCTCGTGACCTGGTTGTAGACCTCTAATCCGTCGCCTCCGTGTCCCTCTTCGACTAGGTTCACGAGACTCTCGACTGCGTCCTCTAAGCTCACCATCGGCTTTCTCTGTTCTCCTTTTCCGTAGACTGTGAGAGGGTATCCCGCGACAGCCTGTGCACAGAACCGGTTGACTACCGTCCCGAAGTAGTAGTCGAAGTCGTACCTCGTCCCGAGTCCCGTCTCACGTGTCTCCTCTGTCTCTGTGCCGTAGACGATCGCAGTACGTACGTCACTCACGGGCTGATCCCACTGTTTCGACGCGAGACGCATGTTGGCGGCGTCGAAGTCCTTCGTGGCGTGGTACCACGAACCTCCCATGTTGGGGAAAGGAACCTCGTCGGACTCGCCGTTACGGTCGACCTCGAAGCCTCCCTCGGGTATCTCGAAGTCGGGTGCTCCGTAGAGACCCGTCGTAGTCGTCTCTATGAAATGAGTGTCTTCGAGACCCGTCTCGCGGAGCCCCCAGAGAAGGTTGACGTTCATCGAGTTGTTGTTCCTCTGGGTTTCGAGGGCACGCTCGCCGTTTATCTGGGAGTAGGGAGCACTCGGCTGTGCGGCGGCGTGGACTACGGTGTCTGGCTCGTGGACTTCGAGAATCTGTTTGACGAACTCCCTGTCGGCGAGGTCTCCCTCTATAAAGCTGAGGTTGGGCTCGGCGTCGAACCTCTCCTCGGGCGAGTCGATCGGAACCGCCGAGACACTACCCGACTCCTCGACCCATCTCCTCCTGTCGAGGCTGTCGACTCCGATCACTCTCTCGTCGAGTCTCCTTGAAAGACGTAACGAGAGGGGCCATCCGACGTATCCGTCTGCTCCTGTGACTAAGACAGACATTTACTCAGATAATGAGTAACTATTATCTTAAAGCTTTGCATAGGTCATCTATGTCAGACATAAACCGAGCCGCGGATCTCCTCGAAGACCTCGGATTCAAGGAGTACCACGCTAAGTCACTCGCTCATCTGCTTGAGATGGGAGAGTCGAAGGCTCCCGACCTCTCGCGTGCGAGCGGAGTCCCGAAGGCACGTATATACGGCGTTCTCGACGACTTAGTCGAGAGAGGCTTTGTCGACGTCGAACCCGGTAGACCCAAGATCTACTCACCCAGGAACCCCGACGAGATAGTCGAGACTATGAAGTCGAACCGGCGCGCCGAGTACGAGCGCGAGGTCGAGAGGATAGAGTCGAAGTCGGACGACCTAGTCGACGCCCTCCCCGACGACGAGACGGAAGCCGAGAAGAGGAGTCTTCTAAGACTCGTGCCCGTCGGGGAGCCGAGTGAACGTGAGACACGCGACCTCTACGACGACGCCGAGGACAGCATAGACATAGCCACGAAGTCGATGGAGTACTACGACTCGGTCTCGGAGTCTCTCAGGGACGCCGTCGACCGCGGCGTGGATCTGCGTATTCTCTTTCTGCATCCGTCACGTCTGGAGGAGTCGAACCGACGTGTACAGGAAGAGATAACTCAGAAGATCGAGGAAGAGATACCCGAGGCGTCTCTGCGGTACTCGAACTCAAAGCTACCACTGAGAGGATCGATAGTCGACCCGAGCATGGACTACACGACTGGGAAGGCTATCTTCGTCGTAGAAGGCGACGAACCCCTCTCTCTGCGTGACTCCGCGATTACTGACAATCCGAGTCTTGTGGCAGGGACAGAGAAGTACTTTGATCTCGTATGGAAGCATGAGTCGGTGGAGAAAATATGAGGTGAGTAAGACTATCTCTGTCTTTGTATTATGAAGCTACAGTTTTGGTTTCATTCTCTGTGGAGTCGTATTCTCTGTCTGTTAGTTGACGACGTCGCCGTCAGGTGCGCGACTTCGTGTACATGAAGGAAGTCGTGCGTGTATCCGGTCTCGCTTGGAACTTCGTCGATATCGGCGATCCTACTGATAGTAAGTGGCAAGTGCATGAGAGCTCTTGGGATTTCTGAGTCAGTACGGAAAATGGGGAAATAAAGGAATACGCGCTCAAAGTGAAACTCATCGAAAGCTTGAGAGACGACGAAAATATTTTAGGGGACTTCAAAGCTGACACCTTGGAGGCGTGCGAAGAGATAATCTTGAGATAGAATACAGCATAGAAAGAGGTGGGTGGTAGTTAGCTGAGATAACCTAGTTCTTCGAGACGTTCTTCCACCTCGTTGTCCATAGTTATGTCAGGGAGTTTTTCATTGGTTGACTTCACTTTGTCGAGGTGCTCGACCAATTCGTCATGTAACTCCTGCGCTACCTCCTCATATTCGGTTGAATTAATCATATTCTCCGTCTCTCCCGGATTCTCCGCGAGGTTATAGAGCTCACGTTCCTCGTTTCCAATGTCCCAGATGTATTTATACTCATCTGTCCTTACCGATATCTTGTATCCTTCCGGGTTGTTGGTCTCACTTATGATGTGACGGCGTTTGCCTTCGTTTTCGAGGGCGGAGACACCTCTGTAGTTCGGAGGATTCTCCACACCGACGATATCGCAGACAGTAGGGGGAACGTCAAGTAGCTCTACCGGGATATCCTCGGATATATCACGAGCGTCTGTGCCGTGGATGACGAACGGAACGTGCAGAACCTCGTCGTACATCGAGTCGTTGTGGCTGAATCCACCGTGGTCGCGGAACTCCTCGCCGTGGTCCGACGTGAAGATAACCGCGGTGTCATCGGCAATACCTGACTCTTCGAGATGTTCATACAGCCTCCGTATCTGGTTATCGACGTACCGTATCTCGCAGTCGTACAGGTCTATCAACGTTTTTAGGTCGTCGTCGGATATCTCGTCCGGCTCCTCAAGCATCTTACGCCGGAGTTTGACAGCCTCGCGTTCGGAGATGTTCAGATCGATACCGAGTTCGCCGAGCGTGTCGTGTGGAACGTACGGGTGGTGGACATCCATGTAATGGGTCCAGACGAAAAAGTCATCTTCCTGTTCCGATATCCAGTCTACCGTGAGATCGGTCATCGTCTCGGCGTCCTTGTACGTCTGTCCTACGTCAACGCCGGACTTCTCCTCCGTGGTGTCGTAGAGCCACTGCAGAATGCGGTACAGACGGCTGTCGTGGTCAAGGTTTGTCTTAACGTAGGCGCGTAGCTTTGCGAGTAAAGTAGGGTCGGACTTGGAGTCGTAGAAGGTGTCGAATCCACGGTCATAGTTGTAGTCGCGCGAGAGCCACAGGTTGGAGTGAAACGCCGCCGTCGAGGCTTGGTCGGAGACCGCCTCACCGACCGTGACGCGGCTATCTGACAGGTACTCGAAGCCTCCGTATTCGAGAGGGTAAGTCGACGTAAGTATCGACGGGAAGGACGCCCGTGTCCACGTGGAGTTGGCGTAGGCGTCAAACGAAGCCCCTTCGTACGCGAGAGTGTCAATAAACGGAGTCGTATCCCGTTCGTATCCGTAACACCCTACGTGGTCTGCACGGAGCGAGTCTACGGTTAGTAAGACGACGTTCGTCATCTGTTGCGTCGAGATACGTTACCTACATAAAAAGACTACTGGTTGACCGAAGGCAGGGGTACGTACTCGGAAAAAACGTCGCGTATATCTTCATCAAGAAGGACGAGAACACCGTAGACGACGGCTCCAAGAGCGACCACGGCGACCAAGGAAGGAACGCGTCTCGGAGACAGAACGCGAGCGACGGCGTACACGACGCCCCCCATGATGAGCGCGGAGACCGTCTCCCATGCTATACTCCTCTTAGGTATCCTGAGTTCGACGACATCAGCTACGTAGTACCACTGTATCGCCGTGTCGACGAACTTGGCGACGACCGTTGCAACCGCCGCGCCGACGAGACCGACCGTCGGTATGAGCGCGGCGTTCAGGACGAGCGCGAGTGTCACACCGACCATACGTGACCTGAAAGGGAGTTCGGGACGTTCCAGACCGACGAGTGTCGAGTTGACGACGCGCTGGATTGATTCGACCACCATGTAGCCGGCGAGTAACGTCATCGGTACGGCGGCGACGGCGTACTCGGGTCGATATACGACCGACAGAATCTCTTCACCAAGGACCGCGATACCGACGAGACCCGGAAGCGGGAAGAACAGCGTGAACAGGACCGCACCTGACAGGAGGCGTGACACCTCATCGGTGTCACCTTTGGTGGCGTGCTTGGATATCTTGGGAAAGACCGTCTGGTTTATGGCGTAGGTTGCGATTATCATGACGCGCGTCGTCTGCCAAGCGACCTCGTATGCGCTGACATCGGGACGGGTGAGGAACAGTCCTATCATGAGCGTATCAAACCAAAAGTAGACGAGGTTGGTGGGTCCGTAGAACATCGTGTACCGTGAGATGGAGAAGATACGTGAGAAGTGTTCGCGTAACGGAATACGGAGGGAGACGTTGAGAAGGGGGTACGCGACCACCACGGTCGCCGCAAACCCGGCTATCACGCCCCAGATTAACCCAACCGCGCCGTATCCCAACGTTATGAGAACAGCCCCGACACCGACGCGCAAGACATCTTGTAGGAGCTGGACAGCGCCCGAAGTGAGAACGCGGTCCTCTCCCTGTAACGACCTTACGAGAACGTCGGCGACCAGCCACAGTCCGACGGCGACGACGATGAACACCGGAACGTCGAGTCCTATGTAGTCAGCGAGGTAGCCGCGGAAGACAAAGACGAGTACAGCGACGGCGACGGACGCCGCGGTGGCTATAGTCACCGACGCAGAAAAGACGCCGTCGGTGTCTTCTCCCTCGCTTATCCGTTTGACCGCGGCGGACGTTACACCGAGGTTCGACATCAGGGAAGATAGCTGTACGACTGTGAAGAAAAGGAAGTATGCACCGAGTTCTTCGGGAGGTAGGACGCGTGCAAAGTAGACGAGACCAAGGAAGCCGACTGCGCGCGCTGTAAGATGTATCCCGAACAGGATTATGCTCTGTCTACCCGCGTCTCCGTCAGTCAATTTACCACCAACTGTATCGAAGTTCCAGCGAAGGGATCAAATCTCCTGTGGTTCTTCGCCAATAACCGATGTCGCGTAACCGATGACAAATATACCAAACTAAGTAGATTACCAAGAAGAATCTTGAACATATCCCAGTTCAGTCAGCATATTACCAGACTTCTGTTTGAACGCTTCCTTGTGTCTCTCGTTAAATTCATTTTCCCAGTCTCCGATTAGCCCCTTTCGAAAGGTGCTACTTTCGGTGTCAAACAGATTATTAGCTATATAATCAACGTGTTTCTCTGAGATTGGTTTCCCTATGTGCCCAGATATCCTCTGTATCGTCTCTTTTTGTGATTGTTTATCACCCCCCCCATTAGGACCTATTAGGTTCTCAAATTTCACGGTCAGATTGTAATTTTCCGCATTCCATTTATAAAAAGAGTCCATCCACTCAAGCACCCCTTCAAATCGGTTACCATCATCAGCGTGTTTTCCAGAGACACCTTTTATAGATGCCATAAGACGTGCGTCATCGTCAGGTAGATTAACGTAGTAGTCATGGAGCCTATGTGACGTATTTTTTTCCGTCACCCAGTGATAGTGGGAGACAGCGACGTCCCTAGGGTCTCGAATTATAAGAAGAGATCGGATAGATTCCTGTTCAAGTATATTCGAATTCTCCTCGGTATAGAATACATGCCCTGTCATGTATTGGCCCGCTTTGGTTTTATCCAGTTTCTGTCGAAAGTCATCGGAATCCCCATTCCTATTATAATTCATGTGAACATGTCTGCCAGCAATCCTAAGACGGTGAAGAGGGCCCGAAGGACGTAAGTAAGGGAAAAGAAAGAGACATTTTGCAAGGAGATTTGTACCGGATTTTGGCACACTATTTGCGAATACACGAGGAGCCCCCAAACGAGACATGATTCTGTTTGGCGAGTAACAATAGGCAAATATTTTGAACTTCTCTAATACCGAGTTCATTATTATAACCTCGAATTAACCAATTTAAGTAATTATTGATTTTTTGATACCCTAGCCAAGTGTATTCAGAATGTTGACTAGATCATCCATCTTATTTGCTCTACTAAACTCTTCAAAAACCGACTCCTCTGAAGGATATTCGAGTTCTCTCGAAAGAACTCTTTCGATACCGTCGGCTATCCCTTCGGTGTCTTCGGGATGTACCGCTATTCCTAAGTTGTTCTCCTCGATGAGTCGGGCTACACGGAACGAAGGGTCGACGACGGCGAGTATCGGTGTTCTTGCACCCATGTAGTCCCATATCTTCGACGGAACGCTGAGTCGGTTCTCCGGGTCGTCGCCGCCGATGTAGACGACGATGTCGGAGCCTTTGAGAACGGGTATGATTTCGTTGTGAGGCACGAAGTCGTGTGTTTCGACGAATCCGGTGAGTTCAAGCTCCTCGACCTTCTCCTGATACCCCTCGTTCCAGTCACCGTAGAACTGTAAGTTTAGTTCGTCGGGTTCCGGTTCGTTCCTCTCCACGTACTCCGAAAATCCTTCGAGGAGCTCGTACGGCTCTATCCATCCCTCGTAGAACGAACCGGCGTACGTGACCGTGGTAGCGTCGTATCTCTCGGCGGGCGCGGACTCGAACTTCTCCGACTCGAAGCCGAGGAAAGGCAACTCGTAGAACCTCTCAGACGGAACTTCCGGATACTTGTTTTCAAGATGGTCATCTCCCATCTGTATACCGTCTCCCCAGACAACTTGGTCAGCGTTCCGAACCGCCAAACCTTCGACCCACGACGCCACCTTGGTGAGGAACGCGTCAGGGTCACGGTCAGGGTTGTCAACCATAGGGTCGCGGAACTCAACGAGCCAAGGAAGACGCAGAAGACTGCTTACAACGTAACCTATCAGCTGGAGATGGAAGGGATTACTGACGGAGTTGACCACGTCAACGTCGTGCTTTCGTCCGATATACAGGCACTTCAGAACCGCATAAGGAAAGAGAGGGATGTACGGTTGGGGAACACGTCCTACTACTACCTTCCATCCTCTCTCCCGTAGCATCCGTTTGCGTGTGGCGAACTTCTCGGAGCGTCCTCCTTCGTTGTCAATATCAACATTCGAAATTAGTAGGACAGTTGGCATTTATTCCCTATTGGACTGTGAGTACTTTATTATACCGGGAAAGGGTAGCTTGACCACCCTTAAACTAAAATAGAATCTCCCGTTCTAGAACATTCATACGTAGTTCTCTACAAAGTTTACGCTCATGCTGTTATCGCTGTACATCTTTTCAGGCAGGGTTAGGGAAGAGATATACTCTCTTGTATCGTAACCGCTAATTATTCCACTGAAGACTCAGTTCTCAACTTCAACAGTTGTTCTTCCGTAACTGCCACCTTACCAATCCGAAACTTACCCGACTCTGGACCATGACAGTCCGAACCCCCCGTCTTCAGCAGACTGTGTCCCTCCGCGAGTGCCTCGGCTTCCTCTACACCTATATCGGCGTAGTCGTCCGATCTTACCTCGCCATACGGGTACCAGACTTCAATGGCATCCAGTCCACTCTCAACGAGTTCTTCGGTCATCTCCGGGACGCTTCCGGAGCGGATACGCCCCGGATGCGCGAGGGAGGTGACGCCGCCGGCTTCGTGTACCGCCTTGATTACTTCGTCGTACGGGGCGCGCTCCATAGGTACGTACACGTCACCACCCTCAGCGAGGTACTCGTCGAAAGCCTCCGAGACGGTGTCGACGTAGCCCTCGTCTATGAGAAGATCCGCGAGATGGGGACGTCCGAGACTTCCTTCGACGGAGTCGTTGAGCGACTCGTACGTGACATCAAGACCCGTAACTTCGGTCAGTCTGTCAACAATCTTTCGGTTACGCTTTTCCCTGTACCCGCGTACCTTCTCAAGCACCGAGTTGAGTCTGTCATTTGTAGGGTCGATGTAATAGCCGAGTATCTCTATTTTGGTATCGAAGATATCGGCACGTATCTCAACGCCGGTGACAACCTCAATACCCTTGTACGATTTTCTGGGTGATTCGAGAGATGGAGGGATACGGTCGTGATCGGTGATAGATATAGCTTTCAGACCTCTGTCCTTTGCTTGTTCTACACGCTCCTCAACAGTGGATGTTCCATCTGAGTTCGTGGTATGTATATGTAAGTCAGCATATCCGTTCTTCATTCCCATATATATGTATATCAGTTTCTACAGTATAATCACTGTCGGTCGGCTTCCATTAATCAAAAACGGCTTATTAGTAGTATTCCTTAATAGGAAACAGATGATAGATCCCCATGGCGGCTATCTCGTAGATAGAGTTATAGAAGATAAACACGCGGAGTCTGCAAAAGAGGAACTCTCCGATCTACCAAGCATACGTCTTGATTACGGTAGCTATCAAGATGCTATAAATATATCTAGCGGGCGTTACAGTCCCCTTACAGGGTTTCTGTCACAAAACGACCTATTAAAAGTCGCACATGACATGACGTTAGAGGACGGAACTGTTTGGCCTCTCCCCATAATTCTTGATGTCGGCAGCGAACTAGCTGCTGAACTCGAACCTGGCAGAAAGGCAGGCCTGGAGTCGCCCGACGGCGAACTAATAGGTTTCCTTAACATTGATGAGGTATATAGACAGAACAAAGAGGAGATTGCTGAAAGTATATTCGGGACAGACGACGAATCACACCCCGGCGTGAGAAGTTATCTGGAGATGGAGGACTTCCTTGTAGGTGGTTCAATAAAGCTCTTCGACGAACACAGGTACAACGACCGTGACCTACTTCCACGCGAGTCACGCGTTCTTTTCGACTCGAAGGACTGGGACACCGTCGTCGGATTCCAGACGAGGAACGCGCCGCACCGTGCCCACGAATACATACAGAAGTCAGCACTCGAACACGTAGATGGCATCCTGATACAGCCCAAGCTCGGCGACAAGAAAGAAGGAGACTACCAGGACGACGTGATAATTGGGGGATACGACAGACTCATTGAGAGCTACTATCCCGACAATAGAGCAGTTCTCTCGGTCTTCCCAAGCGTGATGCGATACGCAGGTCCGCGTGAAGCCGTCTTCGACTCGATAATCAGGAAGAACCAAGGCTGTACGCACTTCGTAATTGGAAGGGATCACGCAGGTGTAGGTGACTTCTACGGCGGCTTTGACGCCCACCGAATCTTCGATGAAATAAGTGATATTGGTGTAGAACCTCTCTTCTTCAACTACTCGTTCTTCTGTGAGAAGTGCGACGGCATGACGTCTGAAAAGGTCTGTCCCCACAGTGATGAGAAGCGTATATATCCGAGTGGTAGCAAGATACGCGATATGATAAGATCTGGAGAGGAACCGTCGGAGAAAATAATGCGTCCCGAGGTGGCTAACTTTATTATCGACGCGGAGGAACCGTTTGTAGGAGGAAAAGTATGAGCTTTACACTGTGGTTCATGGGGCTACCTGCGTCCGGGAAGTCTACGTTAGCCAAACGGGTGGAAGAACATCTACGGGAGGCGGGTTTGGATGTTGAGAACCTTGACGGCGACGAGATACGCAAGAACATGCATCCGGACCTCGGATTCACGCGTGAAGATCGAGCAACAAATAATCGACGGACTGCGTTCATCTGTAAACTACTGAACAGGAACGGGATAGCGTGCGTAACAGGTATGATAACCCCGTTCCGCGAATCACAGCAGGAGATACGAGACATAATAGAGCCGACGGGGAAGGTAGTTCTGATATACGTTAAAGCCTCTGTTGAGACGTGCGCCGAAAGGGACCCCAAGGGACTATACGAGAAGGCTCAGGAGGGAAAGATAGAGAACTTCACCGGCGTAAATCATCCTTTCCAAGAGCCGCACAACCCCGACATAGTCGTGGATACAGAGGAAATGTCCGTGGACGCGAGTGTCGAACACGTAAAACGTAGGCTATCGGAGATAGGGGTGCTTTCGGAGGTCAGCGAGGAAGACTACGGCATGGATCTGTCTCAACAGGAGGCAGAAGATATACAGGAACGCCTGAAAAATTTGGGGTACCTTTAGGGGGGCGGTGTCAACCTTAGAGAGTAAGAGTGTGGTTGAGAAATTTTGTTATAGGATCAAAAATGCTCAACCACATGATAGAGAAAGCACGCGAAGAAGAAATATTTTGTCGTGAAGATACTCCGACGGAAAGACGTTGCAAACGCGAAACGTTTGCAGCCCACAAATCTTCGATTTGTGAACGCGTTGTCGCGTCTTTCCTGTACTATGCTGGATTATCGTATCGTGATATAGAACCGGTGGTCGACCGATCTTACGAAGCTGTGAGACAGTGGTATCACCGACTGTCTCACCTCTTCGAACCAGAAACTGACCACCGAGAAGTAGTTGCTGTCGACGAAACCAAGCTGGAAATTGACGGGGTGGAAGTGTATGTCTGGGCAGCTGTCGACGTGGACACCTTCGAGGTGATCCACGTCGACGTCAGTAAAGGTAGATCTAACCTCGACGCATTACTCTTTCTACGTGAGGTGATTAGTAGGTGTCGAGGTCGACCTTTGCTAAAGGTCGGCCGAGGCCCTTGGTACAACTGGCCATTACATGAGCTAGACTGTGACTTCGAACGTGAAACCTTCGGACAACGTAGCATTATAGAGTCGTGGTTCGGTGTTTTAAGACACCGAACCACTCGATTCTGGAATCACTTCCCGACCAATAGCTCTATCAAATCAACCTCAAACTGGTTAAAATCCTATGCTGCTCTCCACAACATCATGCTCTAAACTTGACACCCTCCTTTAGGGGATGAGTGCCCCAAGCCAAAGACTATATTCAGAACGCTCATCTGTAGCAGTGAATACTTGCCGTTATTTAAGCTATACTTGACTATTCAGTCTGGCAGATCTATTCATCGACTTTCGCTAGGTATTCGCATCTACACATGAGCGTATTCAGAAATATGTCTGGTGAACCCTACTTCTATCCGAAGACACCGTACCTGAGTATCATATACCTGGAGAATGAGCGCGCCATTTGACGCCTAATCTGCTCACGAGGGCTTTCGCGCCAGTGTTTGAGAGTCCACCTACGTGTTATCTTTTTGTCTTTCTTTCGGTATTTTTCTTTGTCAATCTCAAACTCAGCCAGTTCGTCTTCGTTATATGTTCTTTCATAGCCGAACCGTTCTAAGATATCTCCCGCTATCTTTTCCGTTATCTTAATTTCTTCCTCTGGAAGTTGCTCGTGGAACTTGTCGTAGTTGTCGCTCATTATTGGGGAGGTAAGGTTCTCAAAGACGTCGGCGCTTTCGGAAGCCGCCTCCGCCTCTTCTGTCTCATAGTAGTAGAGCATACGCTCGTCGTACTCCATCTCCAAGAAGTCACAGATGTTTTTGACGACCGACTCTGGATCCTGTAGCAGATCCTTGTATCTCAGGAGATGGACGGATTCATCATGTCGGTTGAGCAGTTCGGCACCTTTAGTCTGCTCGTCGTACCATCTTTTAGCATTGAAGTACGGATGGTATCTTCCGACGTTTGACGTCTTGAATGACAGAACAACATCGCGGACGTCCCTGACGAGATAAACAAACTTGGGTTTCTCATAGTAGTCAAAGATATCATCAAGAAACTCCCAGAGAGCTGGGTACTTAGAAGCCCATGCCGAACATTCTTCCTGCTCGGCGTAGACGTTGTACAGGGACTTCTGTACGTCAAACAAGGCGTGACCCTGACTCTGCTCCGATATCTCATACTCCTCATATACGTCATCAACACTAATGGGGGAATCAAGTGGGTGGAAAGAATAGTTTTTGTTAATAAGCACATCGCGTAGGAGTTTACGTGCGCGTTTGTCGCTCATATCTCCCGGTGAAACTATCCTTTGCCACGGATATGCCGTTTCGAGAGGATGAGGTGCAGATATTTCAGGATGCGTATTCAGTATGCTACGTACTAGGTTTGACCCAGACCTCTCTGTTGAGATTAACATTATCGGTTGTTTGTCTTCATCTGTTCTATTAGTCTCAGTATTTAGAACACTCTCTGACATACTTTGTAGTATGGTTGAGACGTAGTAAACTACTTGGTTAAACTTATCGATGAAACAGAGGCAAACTTGCGAAACTGATATGTCTGATACGGTTCTATTTTGGCCAAGATGTCAGAAAACAGAATTGGTGGTGAGAAGTCACGTGTACTGTATCTTTTGATCTTCCTTACAGGCGTGCTGATAGGTAGTTGGGTAAGGGTAGTTACGTTCATCATGCCCAAAAGATTTGTTGAGTACTTTATACAAAGGTTACTTCCAAGTCAAGAGTCTGACTGAGTTACAGATATCCAAGATCCTCAAGACGGTTCTTCGTCGTCTGATTGACCTCGGCGGCGGTCACGTACATCTGTTCGTCCCCCTCAAGAATATCCTGTAGGTCGTCGAAGTACTCCTCGGCGACCTCGCCCTCGTTGTCGAGTAGGTTACGCTCCTCGCCGGGATCCTGTGCGATATAGTAGAGTTCGACGGGTTCAAGTTCGCCGTTCGCCGTGCAGATGAGCTTCCACTCGTTGGAGCGTAGGCAGACGAGAGAGTCGAGTTCGTTCCACCCAAAGTCGTACCTCTCGTTCATTTTATGCGTGAGCTTGTTCTCCTTCGTTAGCTGTCCATGATACGTCTCGGAGTAGGCGAACTCCGGGTGTTCGCCGTCGAGCAACGTCTCCCCATCCATCTCGGGAGCATCTATTTCAAGCGCATCGAGGAGCGTAGGCACGATATCGATGCTACGCACCTGTTCGTGAACCGTCTTGTCGGGGAAAGGGTCGCCGCTGAAGACGAGAGGTACGCGTATCAGGTTATCGTAGAGTTCGACAGCGCGGAACTGCGATCCGACGCGGTTGCCCTCACTGTCGTAGACCCATGGGTAACCGTGTTCGCCGGGCATCTTGGAGCCGTGGTCACCGGTTACAACCGTCGCGTCTATATCGACGAGTTCGTGTAGGTTTTCGAGTTGACGCGCGACAAACTCCGACTCCTCGCGGTACCTGCGCTGGTAACGCCCGATATACTGCTCTACGTTCTCGTAGACGTTGTTTTCGTCGAACTCCGGTTCGTCACGTTTGCCGAACTCAGAGCGTAGCGTCAGGTGTAGGTCGAACGAATGTATGAAGACGAAGTTGTCCTCACCCTCATGGTCATCAAGCCAGTTCACAGCGCGGTTCACGAGGAGGTTTGCGGGTCCGAACTCGTCGCCACGCCCCTCCATACGGTCTTCCATCGGTGTTATGTGATGAAACTCGTCGAACGAATCGGGTATGTTTCCGGTCGGAAGAGGATATCCACCTGTGAATCCCACTGTGTTGTATCCTTCCTCGGAGAGTACCTCGGGCAGAAGCGTCGCGTCCGTCTCGTAGTCGATGAGCCACCGCACCCCGTGGTTGAACGGGTTGAGTCCGGACAGCATTGAAGTATGAGACGGACTCGTGAACGCAGCCTGTGTAATACAGGTGTCGTAGTAGCTACCCGATGCCTTCAGTCTCTCGTAGAACCGGTGGTCGAAAAAGTCTGGTCTGATACAGTCCACTGACACGAAAACTACATTCATAGGTGTTATTTCCGGTTATTCTCGTAAAACTGTTCCGTTCAGTCGAAGTAGGAGTTTACCTCTGTAACTACTTTGTTCATGTCGTCCTCAGTAAGATTGGGGTGTATCGGCAAGAGAAGGACTTTGTCGGTGACACGTTCCGTGTTCGGAAAACGAGATGCATCTGTTGAGGGAGCGAGACTGTAGTCGTAGAGGGGTTTTTCGTACACAATAGAGGACTCAACATCTCTCTCAGATAAGTACTCCCTCAGACCTATGTTGTCTTCCGTGCGTATAGGAAAACCGTGGTATACGTTGGTTCTGTTAGGGCGAGTTTTGGGAAGAACCACGTTGGAGGTAAGTTCTTTTAGGTAGTATTCGGCTACCCTTTGTCTGTCAGTAAGTATGCTGTCGTACTTCTTGAGTTGTTGTATTCCTATCGCAGCCTCGATATCGTTCATACGGACACTACGTAGAGGAGTTTCAAAGTCGCCGTTCGTATTCGATCTCAACGTCTTGACACGTTCGGTGTAATCCGGGTTGTCGGAGACCACCATTCCTCCCTCAGCAGTTGTTATGTTCTTTGTAGCACCGAAGCTACATACACCGATGTCGCCATATGTAGCTATGCTGTTCTCATCATACTTAGCACCTGGTGACTGACCGAAGTCGTTTATCACCATGAGGTCGTTGTCTTTGGCTATCTCGATAAGCCTGTCCATTTCACAGGACTGTCCGTAAAGAGGAGTTAACAGGATACCTTCAGCTTCCTGCCTTCCCAGTTCATTCTTGACGAAGTCAGGGTCTATGTTGTAGCTGTCTTTACGTATGTCACAGAACACGGGACAAAGATTCTGTCGTATGAGGGAGTAAAGAACTGCGGCACAATTGAAGGGCGAGACTATGACTTCATCGCCATCTTCTAAGTCGCTAACCTCCAGAGCGAGTTCCAAGGCGACACTACCTGAACAGACAGCCGCTGCATTTTCCCTACCGGCGAACTCACAGAATCTCTCCTCAAACTCTTCAACCACGTTGCCTACTGAAAGCTCTCCCCTTGATAGAAGGTCGTTAACTGCTTCTATCTCATCTTCTCCCGTTCTTGGTGAGCCTAACGAAACCATCAGTTACTCTTTTCTATACGGTACTCCGGGAAGTATCCATCGCCGGTGTCGATGCCCGCATTCTCGGCTTTGTCTATCAGTTCGGCGTAGACTTGGGGCATGTGTACCGACGTACCAAGGTACATTTCAGCCCGGTCTGGCGAGAACGACTTCTTGAACTTGAAGACGCCGGGTCTACCTCCTTGGAAGTCGAACACCTTTCTTCCGGTGTCACGCATGTGCATCAAAGCCCCATAACAGAGCAGGTTGTTGACGCGCATATCCCAGTAGTCGGGGTTGGAAGCCCGTAGGTAGTCGTGTGCCAGTTCTTCGTTGTGTACCACCATGGCACCGCCGACCACCTCGTCGTCGTACGTGGCTACGAGAAGCGTCGACAGGTCTGTCTCCAGCATATCGGCGAAGAACCCGTACTCAAAGCGGTAGTGGTCGGTGGCGTCCTTTGCGTCCATTGCATTGGTATAGATATCGTAGAAAGCCTTGTAGTCCTGAGTATCTTCGGTGGGTCTCACCTCAAGCTCCGTCTCCTGAGCCTGTCTTATGGCGTTCCTGTTACGTTTCTCAAACTTGTCCCAGATGGTCTCCTCGTCCTTTGTCAGATCAACAGGAACAGTCTCCCTGTTGAACTCGGGTTCCAGACAGTCGAACCGTTCGTGGTTCCTTTCGTTGGGGTCGAAACGGACGAACTCTGCGACGATGTTCTCCGACCGGCAGAAATCGCGGAACTCCTCCGCGAACTTATCACAGAGTTCGCTGTCGTCTCTTGACGTGAACGGTCCGCCATAGTACCACGAGGAGACTATATCGTCGTACTTCGACAGGTCGGTTTCGGCTTCGTCGGCGAAAGGAACAGATTCGAGCGACCGGCGCATGTACGGGTAGTAGACAACATCATCGCCGTCTTTGAGAACGAAAGCTTCAGCGCGCTCGTCGTCGTGTTCAAACTCTCCCGCGAGTATTCGGAGATAGTCAGGTCGGTGGTATGGTCCGGGTTCGTCGACACGTTCGTAATACTCCCACCAATCTTCGGTATCCTCCGTAGTTAGGTGTATCGTCTCCATCTCTCACATGTAGGGGTACTCGGAGTTCCTGAAGTTATCTCTCTCGTAATCGGTAATATCCTCCTCCTTCATCCATTCCTTTATCTCCTGCACACCGTCTGCGATATCGTACTCCGCCTCCCATCCGAGTATATGGTTTATCTTGTCGAAGTTTACGCGGTAGGTACGGTCGTCCTCTTTGTGTTCGACGAAACGCACTTCGGCGTCCTCTACGTTCTCCTCGACGATACGTCCGACCTCTTTTATCTGATGGTTCAGGTCGTTGTCGCCGACATTGAATATCTCGTGGTCAACTTTCTCCTCGTCGGCTTCGAGAGCGGCGACAAACGCGCGCGCAGCGTCGTGTACGTGTACAAGAGGACGGTACTGTTCGCCGCCGTAGACAGGTATGTCGTCTTCGAGTACTGCCTTTGCGGTTAGGAGATTGACCACTAGGTCGAAACGCATCCGGCGTGCCCATCCGAATATGGTTCCGAGACGCAGTATAGTAGGCGTAATATCGTTGTCCGAGAACATATCATGCGTCTCGTGGAGTATTATCTCTTCGGACTCTATGTTAGTCTCTGCATAAAGTGAGAGCGGATTCAGGTACGACCCCTCGTTTAGCTCCATCAGCTCGCTTGCTCCATAGACACTACACGAAGATGCGAACAGAAGACGTTCTATGTCGTGTAGCTTACATACCTCGACGAGAGACTTTGTCGCCTCGACATTGACCGCCTGTGTCGCCTGTTCGTTGACACCACACGCGGGATCTCCGACTATACCTGCCATGTGTATCACGGCTTCCATGTCTTCGAGAGCGTACGATAGATCCTCTATGTGACGTATGTCACCTTCACGGACTTCGAGGTTTTCGTTGTCAGAAAATGGCTCAAGGGCGTTGTCTCCCCAGAGCATCGAGTCAAGAACTCGTACCTCGTGTCCGTTCTCCAGTAATTCTTCGACTATGTAATTGCCTATGTATCCCGCGCCACCCGTTACAAGCGTTTTCATGCGGTGTGGTTTGATGGAGGGGTGGTCTATATGTGTTTTGGAATCCTCTTGACTCTCAAACTACCGAAAACGGTCTAAATACTGCTTCTACCAAACTCCCGCACTGTCTCGATAACGTACTCTACTTCTTCGTCCGTGATATTCGGATGATTCGGTAGACCTATCATATTTCCGACGACATCTTCAACGTTAGGTAGTGACAGATCGTAGCTGTGATCGTTTGGATTAACACTCCAGGGGAACTCGGAGTTGAAACCGCGGTGTTCGGTAAAGACAGGCTGGTCGTATAATGGAACGTTGTACCGATGCCGCGTCTCAACGCCTTCTTCCTTGAGTTTACTCCAGACCTCTTTACCTGTCATACCTATCTCCTCTGTCTGGATCTCGAATGGTGCCCAGAAGTAGGCGTGTTCTACGTAGTTTCGAACAGTCGCGGGTTCGAGCCAATCGAGATCACCGAGTTCTTCGAATAGGCGTTCACTCACCTCTCGGCGTCGCTCGTTGAACTCGTCAAGACGGTCGACCTGTGCCTCTCCGATTGCACCGTTTAGCTCACTCATACGGTAGTTGTAGCCGAGCGTGACGTGTTCGTCGCGGTTCGCCATACCATGACTTCTGAGTGAACGGAGTTCTTCCGCGAGCTCACTGCTGTCGGTCGTAACTATACCTCCTTCCCCCGTTGTGATGTTCTTAGTAGCATAGAAAGAGAAACATCCTGCGTCACCGATTGATCCGACTTTATCGCCCTTGTACGACGCGCCGTGAGCCTGTGCAGCGTCCTCTATGACATGTAGACCGTGTTTATTGGCGAACTCACGTATCTCGTCCATTTCAGCAGGATGCCCATAGAGATGAACAGGCATGACTGCGAAGGTCTCGTCAGTCACACAACGTTCGAGATCGGTATGATCGAGACTGTAGAGTTCGCGGTCAATATCGGCGAAGACAGGCACACCTGCCTGATGTACCACTGCTGTAGCCGTCGAGCCGAACGTGAGAGAAGGCACGATAACTTCATCCCCGGGTTCGAGACCAAGTGCCTTGAGGGTTAGCTGGATCGCCGTCGTTCCATTCGATACGGCAACTGCGTGTTCCGTGCCGACGTATTCCGCCCACTTCTCCTCAAACTCTTCGACGTAAGGACCTTGAAGAAACCGTCCTGAGTCGAGAACCTCTTCTATATTTACTCTCTCTTCATCTCCTAGCACAGGCTCGGCTACACTCACGTTTTTCTCCATAACTTAAATCAAACCTATACTTCCTAAAGGGCTAACGGTTTGCAAGCAAAAGCCATAATACCGTCTTGGAGTACTTCTATATATGTCTGATTATGACGTTGCTATAGTAGGTGGTGGCTGTGTAGGAATTTCAGTAGCATACCATCTTGCAAGAGAGACCTCACTCAGTATATGTATCATAGAGAAGGAGTACCATCTTGCTCAACACCAGAGTGGTCGGAACTCAGGAGTTTTACATCCAGGATTTAACTACTCTCCCGATACACTTAAAGCGAGGTTTGCCACAGAAGGTACTCGGAGACTCAAGGATTACTGTGAGAAAAAAAGCATACCCATTGAGGAACTAGGTGTTGTAGTAATAGCGAAAAATCAGAGGGAGCGGGAGACTCTGTCGAATCTCAAACACCAAGCTGAAGAGAACGGAGTAGATGCACGAATACTTGAGGATAAGAAAACGATACAAGAGTACGAGCCACATGCATCCGGGGAGTACGCCCTTTATTCTCCTGAAGCTGCATCGATTGATTCCCAGAAATATCTATATTCTCTTGCGGGGGATGCTGAAAATCTCGGAGTCGACTTCTATATGGGACATGAGGTTGAACATATAGAGACTAATAAGGACAGAAAACACACGCTCAAAACATCAAACGGAGAGATCACCTCATCGTATCTCGTAAATACGGCAGGACTACACGCTGACAAGCTAGCTCATCAGATGGATATTGGAGGCGAGTATCAAGTAATACCGTTTCGTGGAGAGTACTATGAACTCGTACCTCATAAAAGGGACTTAGTTAAATCGATGGTATATCCAACCCCCGATCCCAAACTGCCTTTCCTCGGTGTTCATTTTACGAGGCGAACTGATGATAAGGTGATAGCTGGACCCAACGCAGTTCTTGCGTTTGGACGTGAGGCATATGAAAACACGAATATCAGCTTTACAGATACTCTGTCAACACTCGGATATCCAGGCTTTTGGAAGCTTTTTTCGTCTTACAAGATGTTGAAAGTTGGTGCTTCTGAGATGAATAAGTCGTACAGAAAAAAAGCCTTCGTCAAGCGGGCGAGACGTTTAGTTCCAGATGCTGAGTCGGAACACTTTCGGAAAAGCTACTCGGGGATACGTGCACAGATAGTTAGGAAAGATGGTAAGATAATCAAAGATCCAGTTATCGAACAGGGTTCGGATTCTATACATGTGTTGAATGCTGTCTCACCTGGACTCACTTCGTCATTGCCGTTTGGTGAGCACGTCGCTGAAATAGTTATTGATGATACTGACCAAACATAATGGGTCATCATCTCCACTTCGATATACCATAAAAATATCCCAAACCTACACACATGGTTAATACACCGAGCATAACGAACTTCTTCGCCTCAGTCAGAGATAGATCCACAACTGCGTTACGAAGACGGTCGGGCATGAAATCCAGTAATAGCTTACCCAGAAACTCGTCCTCTTCCCCACCCGACTCAGGCACAAGAACCTCCATAGCTCTCTTAGAGTAGCCCTGCCAGAAGGCACGTTCTAACAACCACTTCTTACTCGTTCTGTAATCAAACACCTTGTGAGCGACCTCGGCGTCGGGATTGTACCAGACGCGTTCGCCGTACTCGTCGTAGAGACGTGCACACAGCTCCGTCTCGCCGCCCTGTAAGTTCTTGTCGCCTTTACGCCCACCTATATTAGGGTCGAAGCCACCGAGTTTGAGGAAGACGTCACGCCGGAACGAGATATTCGATCCGAAGGTGTTACGCACCTCCTGTTCTTCCTCGTCATCAACGAAGCCCCTGTGTGTGACTCCGACGAGCCAGTAGAACTCCTCGGGAAGGAACGACGGCTTGCCCGCGACCCAGTCTGGTACCATCTTTCCTCCTGCGGCGAGGGCATCGTGTCTCTGGTAAGTAGCTACAAGTTCGTCCACCCACTCTTCGTCGGCGACGGCGTCGTCGTCTATGAAAGCGACTACGTCACCCGACGAGAGTTCGGCACCTTTGTTCCTACTCCTTAGAAGCCCCAGGTTCTCGTCGTTGAGATGTAGAACTACGCCATCTCTGCCGCCGTAGTCGTCCTCGACTCTTTCGTAGACCTCATCGGTACCGTCGACGACTACCACGACTTCGAGTTCGTCGTAGGTCTGGGACAGAAGACTCTCGACTGCCTCCTTAAAATCGTCGTACATATCGAGAGAGTAGGTACACAGAACCACCGAGACCTTCATTGGGCGGGATAGGATGTAAAAAGTTAAACCGTCTTCGGAACGTGGTTAGTGCGATGGATAACGACGACAGTCTGTCCCTCGCGTATAAGTACGCGCCGTATCCGTTGCTCGCTGCCATTGTCGGCTTCATGGCGTGGGTACGTACCATGCCGTACGACGAGATGGTGACGGAGAGCGGAGTATACTTCTCTGGAAACGATCCGTGGTACCACATGCGAATAATACGTCTGACCGTGAAGCACTTTCCTACCACTCCCAACTTCGACCCGTGGTCTTACTTTCCTTACGGCACGGGACGTCACTCGGGATTCGGCGGATTATTCGACCAGATAATCGCTCTGTTCGCGATCATAGCAGGCGGTGGTGACCCGTCGACACGCACGATCGAGACGGTCGGGGCACTCGCCCCCGTAGCATTTGGCGCGCTGACTGCGGTCATCGTCTTTTTCATAGTCAAGAGGATCGCCGACCGCTGGACCGCTGTCTTCTCGGCGTTCGTCCTCGCGCTCTTCACGGGGCAGTTCCTCAACAGGACGATGGTAGGAAACCCCGACCATCAGTCGGCAGAGGCTTTCTTCGGCTCTCTCGCACTACTCGGATTCATCTATGCGGTACAGACCGCCTACACCGAGAAGCCGACGGTCGCACATCTCAAGGACTCCGACTGGAAGGGACTCAAGACCCCGATAGTCGCGTCGGTACTCGGCGGAATAGCGATTGCGTCGTACCTGATGACCTGGCCTCCCGGCGTGATGGTAATCTTCGCTTTCGGTATATTCGTCCTCCTACAGGCGTCGCGCGACCATTACGACGGTGTCTCGACAGAGTATCTCGCATTCGGTACGACGGCAACACTCGGGGTCACAGCAGTTCTGACACTACTCTACGCGAAGACCTACGCGCTCGAAGGCACCGGATTCTCGCTTCTCCAGCCTCTCACGGCAGTCGGCGTAGCCGTAGGTGCTGTCGTTCTACATTATCTCTCGGAGTACATGCGTGACGAGTACGACCCCGAGTACTATCCCGCGGTTGTAATAGGTGGTGCAGTACTCGGCAGCATTCTTCTGTGGTTCACGGTTCCTCAGTTCCAGTCTCTCATAAACCGTGTGTACAGCTTTGGTCTCTTGACCTCTGCGTCCGGTCTTACAGTCGCAGAGATACAGCCTGCGAGTATACAGGACGCGTGGCGGTCGTTCGGGGCGATGTTCTTCGTCGGACTCGCGGGACTCGCAGTCGTACTCTTCCGATCTCTGTCTGACAGGAATCCCGGCGAACTCATAGTCTTCGTCTTCGGATTCACGATGTTCTCGGCGTACTTCACGTCGATACGTTTCGGCTACTACATGGCTGTGACAGTCGCAGTCCTCTCGGGCTTCTTCGTCTGGTGGCTCGTAAAACAGATAGGCATAGAACACGACACAGATCTGAGCGAGATAAAGGGCTATCAGGCTATAGCCATAGTCCTCGTGTTAGTCCTCGTGATACCGGGTAACGTCCTCGCAGTCGCGGGAACTTCTCCAGCGTGGAGTCAGGCACCGCGTCTCGCGGGATACGACGGCGCGTGGAACGACGAACTCAGCTGGATGCAGAACAACACTCCTGAGGAACCGCTTAGCTACGATAAATACTATAAGCCTCCCCAGGACGGAGACTTCGACTATCCCGAAGAAGCCTACGGCGTCCAGTCGTGGTGGGACTACGGACACTGGATAACCTACCAAGCACACCGCATACCCAACGCAAATCCGTTCCAGCAAGGTCCAGATCCAGCGTCGGCGTACCTCACGGCACAGACCGAGGAGAGGGCGAATCTGATACTCGACACTCTCCCCTCTGTGGATGAGAAGAATATAGACTGGGCAAATGTCTCTAACGAGAGGCTGAGATCGATAGCCGAGTCACAGACTCAGCAGGAGAAACAGGAGCGCAACACGCGGTACGTCATGATCGACGACCAGATGGCGGCGGGTAAGTTCGGCGCGATAGCGACGTGGACGCAGTTCGACAACTACACGTCGAGACAGAGCTTCCAGATGAGCCAGGGCAACCAGACACTGCGTCTCCCAGCTACGAATCAGAGGTACGAGAACACGACCCTCGCACGTCTCTACTTCGACGACGCTAACGGTATGTCACATTACAGGCTCGTCCACGAGACACAGCAGTACTCGCTGATAGGTAATGTGCTCAGGAGAGGATTACAGCAGGGACAGCAGGGACAGATCACGGCTTTCAACCGTATAATCAAGAGAGGAAACGCGAGCAGATTCGCCAACACCGACACGCGCAACCAGCTAATCCCGGCTGGCGGTAGCTCGTATGTCTACGACGCGAAGGGAGTCGCACGTGTCAAAACCTTCGAGAAGGTTGAAGGAGCTAAACTCACGGGAAGCGTGAGCATGAAGAACACCTCGAACGCGACTATAACCGCTATACTCAACCTCCAGACGACCAACACGGGACGTAACTTCACCTACAGCCAGGACGTCTCAGTCGATGAAGACGGCGACTTCACGATGACGGTACCGTACCCGACCCAGAACGATGTCTCCGTCGCTGAGGGAGGCACAGACGAAGGCGTGAGAGCGACCGGAAACTACACTCTCTACAAGGGCGGTGCCTACGTCCCCATGTTCGGAACAGTCTTAGGAGCCAGCAGCGTAGGAAACGCCGAAGTCCCCGAGTCGGCAGTCTATGATGATGAGACGATAGAAGTCGAGATGCAGAAGGTTCAGCAGAACCAGGGTAACCAGACCCAGACCCAGACTCAGACTCAGGCGAACACGACATCGACGGCGACCAACAGTACTTCGACGGCGACGAATACGACGAGTAACGGTAACACCAGCTAAAGTCAACTACCCCTGCTTACTCACTTCTCTTGAGCTCAGAGATGCAGTAAAACATTTGTCTCTTTACTCTCTATGTAAAATATGGGAAAGATATCCGAGAAAGGTCAGGTAACCATCCCTAAGAAATACAGGGAGAAATTCGGTCTTAGACCTGGTGACGAAGTTGATTTTGAGGAGGAAGATGGAAAGCTAGTTCTGAAGAAAGAGAAAACCGACTTCAGCGATTATTCGGGATATCTTGGGAAGAGGGACACTGACGACTACATCGAGAAACTCCGCGGAGAAGAATGATATTCGCTCTCGATACGAATGTTCTGTTTGACGTCCTCTTCGAAGATGAAAGTTATCACGAAGAGTCAAAGCAAGTATTAGAGACTGCTTCTGAGAGGGGCTTTTTTGTCATATCTCCAGAAGTATACTCCGAGCTAGTCACAGGATTTGATATACGGTTCTCTAACCCACAGCAGGAAACTGATACTTTTCTCGAAGAAAAGAACATCAAGCTCAAGTCACATACAAAGAAATCTCTAGCTCTTGCAGGACAAAAGTGGAGTGAGTACGACTCCTCCGAGGATGTACAGTGTCCTAACTGTGGTCACGTGAACAGGTATGAATGCGAGAACTGTGGTGAAACGGTTAGCTGGAGAAATCATCTAATTACTGACTTTTTGATAGGAGGTCATGCCGAAGAGATTGCAGACCGTCTTATTACGAGGGATAGAGGCTATTATGAGACTTATTTCGATATCAACGTCTATTATAGTTGAAGATTTTGAGGTACTCTAACTGTTAACCTGAGTCACCTGACCCAGCTTAACACCGACACCACCACACCCGCTTTGGAATGTATCTCTCCCCCTAGCTAACCAACATCCCTAGACAATTCTCCGAAAATGTTGGTTAGCTCTTATCTCAAGTTACCAGATTAGCATCTCGTCCAGAGAGTAAACAAACAAATCTGAAAGACAACTTCCGACGACTTCAGGGAGGATTGGAGTAGCCGTTTACACCGTCCATCGACCCTGTTTCGTAGGCTCTTCGCCAGAGTTCGTGTACGGCACGAGCCACTAGCTCGATTTCACTGACCTGTATACATGACTCTTCTACATCGTCAGTATCCGTCGACGCGTCGGGAGGCGGGTGAAAATGTCTATCGTCGGCTGGTCTCGGATACTCATGAGGATGCAGATCCCAGCGAAAGTCCCGACCGGCATCGTCGGTATAATGGATATTGTAGTCGTCGTGGACAGTCCAGACGACGTCGATTCTAGAGCTCTGAGCGTCTCCTATACCGTCGTCGAGACGAATACGGAGTACATCGGGACTCAGAAAGCCGTCTAGCTCTGCCGTCGCTAACGGCTCCATCTCTTCGAAGGTATCACGGAAGTCGAGAAGAGCACCTCGATCCGTCGCGCCACCTAATCAGCGAGGGAGTCCCGCCGTTTACGGCGTTCACAAGACCTTCGGTCTTGTGGGCTCGAAATACGCAAAGCGTCTTTCGAACGTTTACGAGACGCGATGCGTCTCGTTCGCACACCAGGACGCGAAGCGTTCTGGGGACGTCACCAGAACTGCGTTCTGGTTGCTCGCCAGACGCAGTCTGACGACCGGGCGGGAATCGCGTAAGCTCCAAGAATCACACAATAATCAACAACCCGGCCTACCCCCTACATTTTTATAAACATAGAATCCATGAGCGAGAAAAAAGTTAAGGAAATAGAGAGTCTGAAAGAAGGTGTGCTCGCACTCAAGACAGTCGTCGAAGAGGAAGTTCTCGAAGATGGACAGTCATTCAAAGATTATGGGTTGGACGAGGAGCGTTCTCATAGTCCTTTATACGATCTCTCTTAGTACGTTGATATAGCTCGTTCAGCTTATCCTCGGCTTTCATCAAGCTGTGAACTTCAATCAGATCTTCTCCTTTATCCGAGATCTCATAGAACTTGTAGGGTAGGTCATTAGACTTTTTCTCGTCTTCGAGTTCTCTTTCTTCAAGTATACCGGCATCAACGAGTTTCTCTATGTGGTTACGGATAGTTGCCTCGCTTTTATCGGGGATCATGTAGTCGAGCTCTCCCATACTTATAGACTGCTTGGGATGTCCGATTATGAGCTCAAGAATCTTAAGACGGGTCTCTTGAAGCATCAGACTGAGGTCTTGTACTGTTGATCTATCCCCACTCTCTTCGATGCTCATAGGTCATCTACAGTCTCCAAGTACTATAGCTTTACGTAGGCTAACTTAGCTACTAAGTCATGTATTAACTAATATAATGAGTCAGGACGTAGATACCACAGAGATGACTGAAGAGATCGAGCCAGAGGAGCTAAACGAGATACTTGACACGGTTAACCAAAATGAGATACGTCCTGTGCTCAGATATGGTACAAGCTACTTCGTGCTCGGCAATTACACCAAAATAAGGAATCTAGATTTAGTTAAAGACAGACTAAATAGAAGAAAGGATGCCTATGCTTTTCTGATGAGTGACATATTACTCTCCCTGAGAAACTTCACAGACAAATTCGAATTAATAGCTAAGATATCAAGTTATGTAGTTGGGGTCGCAGAGGATTCAGAGGGGGATTTCAGGCTCGAATCAGGCGGTATACGGTTCGCAGACTGGCTAAAAAAGAAATCATATGTCCTAAAGCGAGAGTACGAGGAGAAAGATCCGTACAGTCCTATGCACAAAGGAGTCTTCGAAGAGTTAGACAAACTCAACAGACTATACAGATGGAGGGACAGAGACGAACTCGTAGAGTCCACAGAAAAGTTGCCTTCTAAAACAGAAGAAGAATCTGTCTAAGAAACACACATACCTGATTTTGAGCATAACATACCGCGAGCTAATCAATAATTTTTCTCTAGAAGGCGTTGGTTAGATCTTCTACCCACAGGGCTTATAATCCTTACAGTTTTTACAGTATAGTATGAGCAAGGCAGACAAGAGAATACCTGTGACAGAAGACACCTGGCAGGAGCTAAGTGAGATGAAACAGGCAGGTGAGACTTACGACGAACTGATACAGGAGTTGATAGAAAAGAGAAGGGAGGAGAACAGACGCCGTCTTCTAGAAGAGACTGACGACGACGAGTACGTCGCTCTCGAAGATCTATGAGTTACCGAGTTCTGTTAGGAGAACAGCCCAGAGAGTTCCTCTCCGATCTCGACGACAAAAGTGAACACATTGTCAAAGAGAACCTTGAGAAACTGGGTGAGAACCCGTATCCAGGAGAAGGTAAAGGCGACAAAGAGAAGCTTCCGGTCGATGGACGTGTAATGTACCGACTACACATAGGAAGGACGTATACGGCGTTCTATACTATCGCGGACGATGAGGTACGTGTCCGAGAAATACTTCCTATCGATGACGCACACAAAAAATACGGTGCGTGAGGCTAACAACATCTTCGAAGATCCTCTGGAACGTTGGTTAAAACTCATAGAGGCAGTATCTCGATCCATTAAGGACGAAGATACCGAAAAGCTCCGTCTCGAACTCTATGGATTCGATGCGTGAGTACATCGCATCGCCCAGAAACCTAACCGCTCCCAGCTCCGGTACAGCTCGCCAAAAAAATAGACGTACGTCTGTGTTTCTTACTTAGCCGTGAAGCTCGCCTAGTTCCTTCGCCGTCTCGTACCTCTCGGCTATGTCGTCCCAGTCGACGACCTCAAAGACGTTGTCGACGAAGTCGCCGCGGTCAGGTCCGTAGTCGTGGTAGTACGAGTGCTCCCAGACATCGACTGCGAAGATGGGATGTGTGTGCCAGAGCGCGCCGTCGTTGTGCTTCTGGACAGCGAGGTTACGCAGGCAGTCGGAGACGGGATCGTAGACGAGAAGTGCCCAGCCACCCGCGGACCAGCCGGCTGCCTCCTTGAACTCTCCCTTCCACGCCTCGTAGCTTCCGAAGTCCTCTTCTATGCGGTCGGCGAGCTCTCCCTCGGGCTCTCCGCCTCCGTTGGGCGACATGTTCTCCCAGAAGAGAGTGTGGAGATAATGTCCACAGCCGTTGTGGCTCATGCTTCTCATCGCGGCGGCACTTCCGTCGAAGTCTCCTGCCTCGCGGTTCTCCTCAAGCGTCTCCTCGGCGCTGTTGAGTCCGTTTACGTATCCCTGATGGTGAGTGTCGTGGTGCCAGCGGACGACCTGTTCGCTTATGTGCGGTTCAAGAGCGTCGTAATCGTACGGCAGTTCAGGCAGTTCATGCGACATACGGTATCAAAGTATGCACTTACCTTACATGAAGTTACCGCTCGTATTGGTTTTTTCTCGTCTCATCCATCTGTACCAAGCTGCGAAAGCATTTTCTCCGAAAAGATACCCAGTACCGGTGTAGTTACAGACATCTTTGTCTCTCTTTGCCCGTTTTGTGACATAACCACGGTGGTCTATACGGGGTCTTCTCTGAATCTATCGACTTCGACGTCGTCGATTGTGTCGAAGTCGTCGTCAGCTCCGGCGAGGAGAGTGCCGTCGACGTAGTTAGCGGTTGCTAGAGAGTAGGCGTCTCCGAGTGCGATCTGGTGTTTTTCCTTGTATCGTGCTGCGTCATTCCAACAGTCCGACGCGTCTACTCTGTGTAGTAGGGTCTGTATCCAACTAAGGAAGACGTCAGTCGGTATAGCTGTCTCAACTCTCTGTGTTATGTACTTGACCTCGGTTAGGGTAACAGGACTGACGAAGCCTTCGAGGTCGCCTTCTTTGACGCGGTTAAGGTATGACTCTACTACCTCCTCGCCCGTTTCTGAGGCGGCTTGTGCGACGAGTGGTTCCGTGTCGAAGACGATACGTTCCTTATTCATTCTTCGCTACGTCCATAAGACGCTCTTCGCGCTCGCGATCCTTCTCACGGGCTTCTTCGACGAGTTGCTTAGCTGTCTTGTCTGTCTTTATGATTCCGCGGAAGTCAGATGCGTCCATATCCTCGATGTCGGCGTCGACCTCGGGTTGGGGCTTGACTTTAGCCCACCATGCGACGGCACGTGCACCTGTCTTCTTTCGTCCTACGAGCCCGCTGTCGTGCATCTCTTTGAGCCTTTCTCCTACGATGACGTTCGAGGCGTCGAGCTCGTCGGCTATCTCCTTAGCCGTCATTATAGGAGCGTCGTCACTGTCGAGTGTCTTCAGTATGTCTTGTTCGGTGACTGTTTTCTCGAACGTCCCGTCTTCGCGTCGCGGTCTCTCTCCACTCATAGAACGACGTACGAATGGATTATACTTAAGCCTATTTACTCGTGTTATATGGGCGGTGTGTTACGCAGGGTAGTTTAGATACAGACCGTACATTCAGCACTTTTAACAGGCGGTGGCAGCCGCGATCAAACTCGGTACGAAACTCTTATATTGATGTAAAGTATTCTTTACTGTAAAGGGTGTTTTACATCCTGGTGCCAATGACAGAAGAACTCACCGCGAAACAACAAGTCCGGAAGCGCGAACAGTACACCAAGTGGATCAACAGATCCGTTGGGTTCGGTGTTGCGAGTTTCTTCATTGCGACGGCGATATGGATGGTCACCGAAGAACAGCTTGTGCTCTTCGCCGGATTAGGGCTTTATTGGCTCGGTGCCATCGGAATGGGAATCGGATACTGGTACTCGCCAGTTGCACTCAGGGATGAATTCGAACAGCACACGGAGCGGGAAGCAAGCCAAGCGACATTGACATTCATTACCGCTGTCGTTATCATCGGAATTCCGGCAGATGTCGTCCTCAGCACGACTGGCGTGTATACCGCTCCCGCAGCTATCCGAGGAGCGATCTGGAGTTATCTCCTGTTGACGTTTATCTTCGGAGCTGCTCACTGGTATGTAAAACGACAGTACGAATAGCAGCGACGTATCCATGAAAAATAAAATAGATGTTTACCGCGAACGCAAAGGGATAAGTCAAGGGGACTTAGCCACAGCCGTTGGCGTCTCACGTCAAACGATAAACGCAGTCGAACGTAACCGCTACGATCCATCGCTAGAGTTGGCATTCAAACTTGCTGCGTACTTCGATTGCCGGATCGAAGAGCTGTTCGATCCCAACATCGAACCGGTTGGGGAGTGACCGATTCGCGCTTGTATCACGTATATAAATTCAAGAGGTCTGGATGAATAGACCGTGGGATGCCTTCTGTGACACGCTGAGAAAGCGTTGGTATTGAGGCGATTAAGTACAGTTCGTCAAATCAATCTCAAACTGGCTGAAATCCTATTCTCCTCTTCACAACATCATGCTCTAAACTTGACCCTCACACCAGAAGGGTTAACGAATCTCGGGCTAATTAACCGGTATGCTCCTCAAAAATTCGAAAGTAGCCGACTCCGACGGCGAGAGACACGGCGACGTCTTGATACGTGACGGTAAGATAGATGAGATAGACTCCGATATCTCCGATGTTGACGGAGACCACGAGATCTACGACCTCGACGGCGACTACGTCGTCCCGGGTGTCATAGACTGCCACGTACATCTCGTCTCGGAATGTCTCCCGACTAACAGACACGGCGACGACAGTATGAGATGGTACCGAGTCGTCGACAACATGGAGAAGACCCTCTCTGCTGGAGTGACGACGGTCAGAGACCTCAACGCACCCGACTCGTCGGTGATAGACGCCGGCAGAGCGGTCGAGGAGGATCTGATCGACGGTCCGCGCGTCGTGGCGTGTGGACAGGGTATATCGTGTACGGGAGGACATTTCTCGGGAAGCTGTCGCGAGGCAGACGGCGTCTCAGAGGTCAGAAAGGCTGTGAGGGAACAGATCGAACGGGGTGCCGAAGTCATAAAGCTGATGACGACTTCGAGTGCCTACTCGTCGACACGGGGCGCACAGGAGATGACGCGCGACGAGATAGAGGCGGCTGTCGAGGTCGCCGAGATGAAGGACGTCCCTACTGCGGCACACGCCGAGGGGAAAGACGGCATACTCGCGGCGTCGGAGGCGGGTGTCGACAGCGTCGAACACTGTAAGTTCGCCGACGACGAAGCCGCCGAGACTCTCGCGCGGAACGGTACCTTCTGGGTTCCGACCCACAAGCCGACACGTATGTCCATCGAGAATCCCGAGAAGGTCTCCGACGAGAAGCTACGTAAGGCGGAGGAAACCGTCGAGAGACAGAAGGCAGTCGTCGAAAGAATGGTCGAGAACGGCGTCAGGGTCGCCATGGGAAGTGACGCCGGTACGTCGTACAACTACCACGGTGAGAACCTCCACGAGTTAGAACTCATGGCGGAGTACGGCATCGACGAGAAGACCGTACTCGACGCCGCGACCTCGAACGCCGCCGAGCTCTTGGGCATCGACGACAAGGTGGGATACGTGCGCGAGGGTTACACAGCCGACCTCCTCGTACTGTCGGGAGACCCCCTCGAAGACGTCTCGAACTGGAGGAACCAGAGGCTCGTAATAAAGGACGGCGACCTCGTAGACTAGACTCATAGTAGACGAAGACGAAAATGGGATCAGTCGATAAGAGACTCTGCCTCTTTTCTCGCCTTCTCCCTCTCGTGGCACTTGTAACAGTCGCCACAGCCCTCGGGGTCGTCGGTGAGTATACACGAGACTGTGTCGTCGAATCCCACCTCGAACTCTCTATTTATAAGCTCGGCGACGATCTCCGCCTTCTCCCTGCCGTAGAGCGGGGTGTGTATACTCAGGTCGTCGTCGAGCCCCGTCGAGAGAGCGTCCTCGATCGCGTCGTAGAATCCACGTGACGAGTCACGGAAGGATCTGTCGCCCGATGCGAGAGTCCCCTCGTAGATATCCGTGACATCCATAGCCGTCAACTCGACCGAGGCGTTTGTTATGAGACTACTCGACCTGCCGTGTATGTAGGTGAAGTACTTGTCCTCAGGACTGACATCGTCACGTCTCAGCCTCGAAGGGTCGTCGTGCCGTACCTCAATCTCCATGAGTTCTTCCGCTCTCTCTACTCTTTCGACGTGCTGCATCGCCTTCTTCCGCTCGTACTCCTCCCACGGAAAGCCGTAGCTGACATAGACGGGCTGGATCTCGCCGTCGAGACTCTGTAGGAGGTAGGCGCTCTCGACCCCGCCGCTGTAGAGTAGCCCTTTCATATTTCGTCTTGTGGGTCTCGACTCTTGACCTCCTCCCCCGCGTTTACGCGGGGGAATCCCGAGTCAAGCGAATCGAAGATTCGCGTACATCGCAAATCTTCGATTTGCTCAGCGTTGGGATATTAGGGTTTACACGTCACTCGGCGGTTGCTCGCGGTTGGAATCCGTGAGTCCGGCTGAACTGAATGACGCGAGGCTGGGCCAAACAGCCGTTACCGCTATCCCCCAATGGAGGAGTTACGGTTAGCGTTTTCTGTCTGATATTATCGGCTCCATTCACGTCGCCATGTGAGACAACTCCACAGCGGTCGCATTTCCACAAGCCACGTTCAACACGACTGTCGTCATCTGCGTGGCCACAGACACTACACGACGATGATGTCCCGCGTTCGTCTGGCATTTCTACCTCGATGCCACGCTCACGGGCTTTGTAGTCGATGAGGTTCATCAGCCGCTTGTACGCCCAGTTATCCAGACGTTTGTTGCCGTGCCTGCCCCAGTCGTCTTCATCGACACCACTGGGGTCGCCTACGACCAACGTACCCACGTTGTGGTCTACACAGCGTTCAACAATGTCTTTTGACAGGGCGTGCAGGAAGTGGTCTTTCCGCCGTGATAGCTTCTCACGCGCCCACTGTGCTTTCTGGCTGGGGCCATGGGCCCCTTCTGTCTGGTATACTTCTCGTTGGAAGTAGTGCTTGTCTTCACGTAGTGTGTTGCCCGGATACAACAGGGCATCATCAGGGAACGCGACGACAGCAGGATTACAGATACCAAGGTCAACTCCTGCGGTTTTCTCGCCGGGCGACTCTGCGGTAATTTCCGTCTCACAGACGACGTGCAACTCCCAGCGACTCTTGGCGCTGTTGTAGACAGCACGAACCTGTTGGATGTTCTCCAGTTCAACAGCAGGCGGCGTATCGTATTCGCAGAGGATGAAATCGCGTCCGTCTTTGTGGTTCTTGCCTTTGCTCAGACGGATATGGTCGTGTTTCGTGTCGTGGCGAATGCCTTTCTTCTTCCACGTCACGGTCGAGCGCGGATGTTCTTCGTGGACTCTGTTGCCGTCACTATCGTAGTAGTTGGTTTTACGGTATCCCGGTGGGTTGTCCTGGTCGTCGTCGGAGCCGAACCACGAACTGAACGCTTCAGAAAGCTCTTCGAGAACTTTCTGACTGGACTGGCTATGCAGTCCTTTGTATTTCGGGTGGGTTTTCAGTTCGCGTTTGAGTTCGTCTTCGTCGGGGATTTCGCCGGTTTCGTCCCACTGTTGGCGGGCGTAGTAATTGGCGACGTTCCAGAGTTTGGATGCCGACCAGCCGTGTCTGTCCAGCGCACCAGCTACTTGCGAGTGATTCTGGATGCGGCAAACGTAGGTGCGACGTGTTGTCGGCATCCGTTACATATTGTTATGAGTGTCTGTTTTTTAAATATTGTGGAATATCCAGCAGTGGCGTAGCCGATGGATAGGTCAACTGAGTGACGGCGCGTATCCACGGCGTGAACGCCGTGGTATTGCGCCTGCTCCGCCTATAAACCGAACGGAGCCTCTGTCATCACATCAGACGGTACGGTTTTCCGGTTTCGCCTCGTCGTATACGTATGTCCGAACTCGACTCTAAGACAGCCCTCGTGACGGGGAGTCCTAAACGCGTCGGGAAGGAGATAGCGCTCGCTCTCGCCGACGAAGGAGCTGACGTTGGAGTCCATTACAGGACGAGCGCCGACGCCGCCGAGAAGACCGCTGAGGAGATACGTCAGAAAGGCGTCGAGTCTTCGGTGTTTCAGGCAGACCTCTCTGAGGTTGAGGAGTCTGAAACCCTCGTCGACGACGTAGCCGATGAATTCGGCGGTCTCGACATAGTCGTAAACAGCGCGTCGGTCTTCTACGAGACTCCTTTCGGCGAGGTCGACGAAGACGACTGGAACCACAACATAGACGTCAACCTCAGAGCGCCTTTCTTCGTCTCACAGAGGGCGGCGGAGGTCATCGACGAGGGTAAGATAGTCAATATCGCGGGAGTCGGCGGTATAACGCCGTACCCGAGCTATCTCCCATACTCCGCCTCGAAGTCGGGTCTGATCTCTCTCACGAAGGGGATGGCGAAGGAGCTCGCGCCCGATATCTCCGTAAACGCCGTAGCACCCGCTACAGTCCTCTCACCTCCCGACAGGGACGAGGAAGAGGAGAGACGTATCGCCGAGACGATCCCCGTCGGAAGTATAGGCTCCCCGGACGACGTCTCAGAGGCGGTCGTCTATCTCACGTCGGCGTCGGAGTTCGTGACCGGTGTCGTACTCCCGGTCGACGGCGGCAAGACGGCTTAAATGAAAACTGTTATGTCATCCAGTCTTATAAAGAAGTAATGCAGTAAGACGAAGCCGCCTTAGCTCAGCCTGGGAGAGCGCTCGACTGAAGATCGAGTTGTCCCTGGTTCAAATCCGGGAGGCGGCATTTTCCTGCGAACAACGTGAGCGGTGAAACTCCTCCCGAGCGACCTAATTTCTAAATTCGAAGAGATAACTACTCGAACTTAGAGCCTATCCACGCGCCGATCTCACTCCCGATCACACCTAACACACCGCTGACTACGAGCACGAAGCCAGCCGCTACGGCTGTTATGGCTGTGGTGGGAGCCAGAGACCACTCCGCCGCGAAGTCGTTACGTGACGCCATTACCAAGACCTATATCGCGCTCGGGACGCCTCCTATCATACCTGCGCGGGCTCCTACGGAGTTAGAGTTCAACGACTTTTTCTCAGCTAAGTAGCCCGCGAGTATCCCTCCGAAGAAGACCATGCTGACTGAGAAGTACTCCATCCCTGTTAGCCAGAACCTCAGGAAAGTCAGTGGGAGGGAAGCGGCTCCGGCGACGACTGCGTACTTCCATGTCTCGGATATCCTACTGTATGTCTGAGTCGAGGACATTCGTGAGTCGGTGGTAGAAGTCGTGTGCCTGCATACTAAGGGCTTCTGGTGGTCGACGTCGACACTAACTAAAGACAGTCAAAGTCAAGCCAAGGGCCGGATTTGAACCGGCGATAGGCGGCTCTGCAGGCCGCTGCATTAGGCCGGACTCTGCCACCTTGGCGCGTTCACGCACTCAGGTTGGTCGGCTTGAGACAAAAACCTATCGGAGAGACGCCGTCATCCGGGGGATATAAGGTCGTCGCGGGACATCTTCGTGTATGGTAGAAGCACCCGACACAGCAGAAGGCTGGTACATGCTCCACGACATGAGAACCGTCGACTGGGAAGACTGGGAGTCGGCGGGGAGAGGAAAGAAGAAGTCCGCAGCCTCCGACGGCGAGGAGTTCTTAGAAGGTCTCGAAGGAGACGGAGACGGAGACGGGGGCGACCAGGCGGTCTACTCCGTAGTCGGCGACAAGGCTGACCTGATGTTCATCTATCTGCGTGAGACACTCGAAGAGCTAAACGCGATAGAGAGACAGTTCGAGTCGACAGCCCTCGCGGAGTTCACGACACGCACTGACTCACACGTCTCGGTCACAGAGCTCGGAGGCTACACAAACGAGGAGATCGCCTCCGACGAACTCGAGGAGTCGACGAGGAAGTTCGTCGAGTCACGTCTCTACCCGAGCATACCCGACACCAACTTCGTCTCGTTCTATCCGATGAACAAGAAGCGCGAGAAGGGACAGAACTGGTACAGCCTCCCGAAGGAGGAGCGTGAGGAGATGATGAAGAGCCACGGGATGATAGGACGACAGTACGCCGGTGAGGTCACACAGACGATCTCGGGATCGGTCGGAATTGACGACTGGGAGTGGGGTGTCGACCTCTTCGGCGATGACATGATCCCTATCAAGCACCTAGTCTACGAGATGCGTTTCGACGAGGCGAGTGCGAAATACGCCGACTTCGGACCCTTCTACACCGGAATCCGTTTCCCCGCTTCCGACCTCGACGCATTCATGTCGGGTGATGAAGTCCCGACGACTGACATAAGGGCGGAGCTTGAGGAGAGAGGAATCTACTCGGGAGAGCCCCACGGAGAGGACGTCTTCGCAATGGTCGTCTACTCCGACGCAGACGCCGACGACCTCCACGACGAGGTCGAGGAGATCAGATCGGGCATAGACGCCGACGGACATATATCGACAGACGTCTACACCACAGAAGCCGAGAACGCCGTCGTCTCACTCTGGGAGTCGAGACAGGGAGCCGAGGAGGTCTACGAGGAGCTCGGCGAGATAGAGGGAGCGCGCAAAGCCGGAGAGGGCAGCGGCTTCTCGACGATGGGTATGTTCTACAAGGTCGAGCCCGAGTACAAGGACGAGTTCGTGGGAATGTTCGACGACGCCGGAGAGCTACTCGAAGACATGGACGGACACAGGGAGACATATCTCCTCGAAAACGTCGAGGACGAGAACGACATGTTCATAACTTCGAGATGGGACTCGAAGGACGCCGCGATGGGATTCTTCCGCTCGGACGCCTTCAAGGACACGGTTGACGCAGGCAGGGAGATACTCGCAGACAGACCCCGCCACGTCTTCCTCGCATAGATAAAGGAAAAGACGTCAGAGGTTCTCGTTAACCTTCTCCCCTATCCCGTCGAGTAGAACGAGTGTCGGCGGGAGTGTCACGAGCGCGGCGACGAGTGTCATACCGAGTATTCCGACCGTCACTGTACCGAAGTCGCTGAGTATCGGGAACGGCGAGGCGACCAGAGCCGAGAAGCCGAATATAGTCGTGAGACCCGAGACGGTTATAGCCTCTCCGACACGTGAGGTCGCAGTCTCGACGGCGTCGAGCTTCGAGGCTCCCGATCTCTTCTCCTCGAAGTACCTCTCCATCACTATCACTGTGTACTCGGCGCCTATTCCTATAGTGAGTGCGCCGAGTGACGCGCTCAGGGGTGAGACCTTGATCCCGAGTAGGTACATGTATAGACCCTGCCATCCCACGACGAACAGCATCGGGACTACCGGCGCGACTGACTTCACGGGGCTCCTGTAGTAGACGAGAAGGAGCATGAAGACGAGGAAGGCACCGAGGGCTGTCGTCGTGTTCCTCGACTCTATCCCGCTGACTGTGTTCTGTGGCGAGAGAACCGACGACCCCGTCAGATCGGCTTCGACACCGGGAGGCGGCTGACTCGTCTCTATCGCTCTCTCGACGTTGTCGATGAACGACAGTACTTCGTCGGTGTCCATTCCCCGCTCGGCGTTGACCGTGATATGTGCGTATCCGTCGGAGTAGTACCTCGCAGTCTGGCTCTCTGGGAGTCGTGAGATGACTTCATCTACTCCTGCCTGAGTCGCGGGTATCTCGCCCCCGTTGTTCTGCTTGACGAGGTCGGCAGGCGAGTCGACTCCCGTAATCAGGGGCTTACCCGTCGCTACGGTCTCGAACTCCTCCATCCACTCCAGTGTCTCGGGATTCCGGAGATCCGAGCCACTCACGAGAACCGAGTACTGAACGCTACTTCCTCCTCCTGTCACGCTCCGGAAGTTCTGGAGGTTGACGTACGCGGGGAGATCCTGTGGTATGAACTCCTCGCTGTCTGTGAGGGTACCGAGATCCTCGCTGACGTAGAGACCTCCCACCATGAGGAGTCCTGCGACGAGTATGATGGCACCGGGACGCTGAGCCAGCTTCCTCGAACCCTTTCCTATTATACTGCCGAAGAGGGTTGCCGTCATGACCTCCTGTCTCGGCTTCTCCTTCGTGTAGGTTCCCTCCCTGTCGTCCTCGTCGACATCCGACCTTCTCTCCTTCCAGTGGGCGTAGATAGTCAGGACTGAGAGGAGAAGTATGATACCGGATATGTACGACAGGATTATGCCGATGATCGACGTCTGTGAGAACCAGACGAGTGCGGGCGTGCCAATCGAAGTGATCCACGTCGCCGCGAAGCCGAGTCCCGCCGCGAGCATAGCTACCAAGACCGCAGGTCCTATTCCCTTGAGAGCACGTGGAAGCGCGACACTCGGCGGGTTTCTGTCGAGCTCTTCCTCGTATCTCTGGTGGAACTGTACTGAGTAGTCTATGCCGAGTCCTATGAGTATCGGGAAGACAGCACTCGTGAGTGTCGAGTTGGGTATTCCGAGGTAACCCATCGCACCGAAGGTATAGATGACCCCTACGAAGACCGCGACTATCGGAAGGAGACGCAGACGCACTCCTCTGAAGAAGAAGAAGAGAGCGACGATCATCAGACCGACTGCGAGACGGAGCTGGCTCTGTGTGCTACTCTGTATCGTGTCGGAGAGCTGTGCCGAGAAAGCGGGGTTTCCGGTGATGGTGACCGACACTCCCGCGGGGAACTCCGCCCAGTCCTTCGCCTCGACCGACTTCTCGTAGACGGGCTTCTCGTCTTTCTGTGTCAGGTCGGGTTTGAGAATTACCTGTACAACTGTGTACCTCGGATTCCCCACGACGGAGTTTATCTTTTCTGAGGACTCGGGTATTCCGCCGTACTCCGCTCTCACTCTGTCAGCGGGACTCACGACCGTCTCGACGTTCTCGACCTCCGACATACGTGAGTCGAACCTGTCTATCGCCTCCATCGTCTTGGGGTCGTCGACCTCTCCTCTCACGAGTACGGCTATCGCGCCTCTGTCGAAGTTCTCAGTGTACTGGTCGTAGGTCGGGTTCTCGCTTATGAACGCCCTGTCACCCGTCACGCTGTTTATCTGTGAGGCTCCTCCCACCGCTACGAATAAAAGGACGACTGCGAGACCGAGGAAGAAGAAGGGATGTCTCTCTATCCTCTCGCCGAGGTACTCAAACGGCTTTCTTAGTAACTCCATCTTGTCTTGTTTTATTTTACGTTCTGCGTCTCCAGACGAAGGCTCCTGCGGCGACTACCACGACGACTAAGCCAGCGACGACGTACGGAACCGGGGGTCCGCCACCCTCCGACTCCTCGACGGGTATACCTACTGGGAGACTGTCGGTGAACTGGGTGTCACCCCCTCTGTCGTCGTACCTGACCTCTATCGATCCCGTGTACTCCTTCGGTATCGCTGACGAAGTCGCGCTGACTGTGAAGACGGCGGTCTTGGTCTCGCCGGGCTTCATCTTACCGAGGAATGTTTCGTCGTCGCCGCTCGATATGGGATCGGTCACGAATATCTTAGCGTTAACGTTGTCGGCGGTGTAGTCGGCGTTGTTGGTGACACCGACACGCATCTCGGCTGTGCCTCCCGACGTTAGGCTCGTGTTGACCGAGGTGACCTTGAAGGGATCGACCTCCTCACCGACTTCGAAGCTCTTGCGTATAGGCTCGGAGTACCGTCTTGTCTCTCCGTAGGCGTTCTCGTACTTGACGTCGAAGACGAGTTCTCGTTTTCCGGGCTCGGCATCCTCGCTCACAGACAACTTGAAACTCACATTCGATGACTCTCCTGCTCCGAGGTCGCCGACTGCTGACTCTCCACCGGTGACAGTTATACCTGATTTCTTATCCGCGGAGACAGTCACGACGACGTTTCTGACTGACGAGTTAGCGGTATTGGTCAGCCTCCCTGAGACCATCGCGTCGTCCTCGTCGACTCTGAGAGCTTCCGACGTGGTGTCTTCGAGAGTGAACGTCCTCTCGGGCATCACATCGACGTTAGTGCGAAGGGTCTCCGAGGTCTCTGTGACTCCGTTCGTGTTCTCGTACTCGACGACGGCATTCACGGGGTACTTACCCGGTACTACGTCGGAGTCGGCTCCCACCTTGACTGTGTACTCCTTTACCGATCCCGGCTCTATGGGACTTGACGCTACTGTTCTCGACCTCTGTCTCTGGTTTATACCACCGAAGAAGACGCCCTCCGTCTCCGATGTCAGCTTTATACGTGGGTCGTAGGCAGTCTCGACACCCGTGTTTCGGAGGCTGAACCTGAGACGTCCCGTGTCTCCCGCGAAGACGTTCTCTGACTCGGAGGTGACTATCTCGAACTCGGGTCTCCTCTCGACGACTATCTCTATGTACTTAGTCTCCTCGCGCGAGAAGTCGTTGTACTGAGGTGCTGTGACGTCGCTGTACTCGACCGAGCGTGTGTAGTCATAGCTCACCTCGACCGGAATTCGGTAGGTGCCCGGCTCGGCATCTCCAATCTCTATCTTGAACGAGTAGGGTCCTGCGCCACCCTCGGGAACCGACCCTACAGAGACGGTTCCCGACTGGACGTCTATCGGAGCGTCAAGTCGGCTCTCGTCTATGCTCATCTGGAGGTTACGTGCCGTCTTGACACGCTGTTCGTGCTGTGCGGGACCTCCCTGTTCGAGGTCACCGTTGTTGGTGATCCAGACCTCGATGGTAGCGTCTGTGTTAGACGAGAAGTGGTTGTCACGCACAGAGAGGTCGATCTCGGGGCTTCCTATCACCGAGTCAGCCCCGGCGACGGGCTGTACAGATACCATGATAAGGAGTAGTAACGTGGCTATACCAGACACAGATATACGTTTCATGCTTGTCTTAAACCGGGTCTCGGCGGTACATAATACTGTCTATCTAAACACTCAGAAGGTTGTTTCTATCCTGAGCTGAAACCATAAGAGTGTTGTTTACTGTCTCCGAAGACGACTTAGATGGACACGGAGCTACTCGAACGTCTGAAGGAGCTCGGTCTCTCGGAGTACGAGGCTCGGGCGTATCTAGTTCTCGCTAAGGGGTCTGTGATCTCGGCGGAGGAGGTCTCCGAGAGGTCGGAGGTGCCGAAGGGACGTATCTACGACGTACTCAACTCTCTCTCGGAGAAGTCTCTCGTGAGATGTGACGAGTCACGTCCCAAGAGGTACTCCGCCGTCGACCCCGAGACCTCTGTCGGTCGACTTCTGAGTTCGCGCGAGAAAGAGCTTTCGAGGAAGGAGAAGAAGTACGAGGAAGCCGCCGACGAGGCTAAGGATCTACTCTCACGTCTCGGCTCCGACGACTCCGTCGAGTCGGGGTCGGGATTCTGGACTACAGCGGTTCACGAGGAGAACGCGAAGGAGCTTCTCTTCGAGAGGTTCTCGACCGCAGAAGACGAGATACTGATCTGTGCTAGCTCGGGCGACACTCCGCGGGAGATACAGAAGAAGTTCGTCGAGAAGATCTACGGTATACTCGCCGACGGCGTCGATGTCAGACTCATAACCGGAGAGGACGATGAACTCGTCGACCTGAGTCTTCTTATAGAGGAGGGGCTCGAACTGAGACGTATAGACGATGTCCCGAGACAGCGTTTCAACGTCATAGACTCGTCGGAGGCGTGTATAGAGGTTCTTCATCCTTCCGACGAGTCGGAGATACTCTCTGTCATAAACTTCAGGGACGGACGTGTAGTCGACGAGCTACACACGACATTCGAGTCTCTGTGGGAGAGGGGTGAAAGAGAGAGACAAGGAGGTACCAACTGATGTCTGGTTCCGGGTCAGGATCGGAGTCAGAATCAGAGTCGGACTCGGAGTCAAGAACTTACCTCGGAATCGACACCGACAGACGTGTACTCGCTCTCGCTCTCGCCCGTATGGCGGACTCGCTCGGAAACTCGTTCCTCATAATCGTACTCCCTCTCTACATACACAGCGGACGTATAACCGGCGACTTCGTCGGCTTCTCAGTCGGAGAGACGGGTGCTATAAGCATAGGTCTCATAACCGGAATAATCCTCTCGTCGTTCGGCTTTCTCAACAGCTTCGGACAGCCTTTCACGGGTAGGCTCTCCGACTCACTCCGGAGGAGGAAGATATTCGTTATAACGGGTCTTGGAATACTCGCGGTCACCAACTTCCTCTACTCAGTAGTCGGGAGCTACGAGGTCATGTTCGTCGTCCGTGCTGTACAGGGTATTGGGGTCGCCTTCACAATACCCACCTCGATAGCACTCGTCAACGAGCTTGCGACCGACACGACACGTGGTAGCAACATGGGTGTCTACAACACCTTCCGTCTCCTCGGCTTCGGCGCGGGACCTCTAGTCGCGGGCGGCATAGTCGAGGCAGGTCCCTACATGGTCGCGGGTCTCACTGTGAACGGCTTCAACGCTGCTTTCTACATCGCGTCGGTCTCGGCGATGTTGAGCATCCTCTTAGTCCACGTACTCGTCGATGACCCCGAGGAGCTCGAAGAGGAAGCTGGAGGCGACCTCTCTGTGTCGGTCTTCTACAAAGGGGACGGGGACAAACTCCTCGATCCCGTCTTCACTCTCGGCGTAGCCTCGCTCTTCATGGCGGTCGGGATAGCCCTCCTCGCCGCGATAGAGACACACGTCAACTCACGTCTCGGACAGGGAAGCTTTCTCTTCGGTGTCGAGTTCGCCGCCTTCGTGGGCGCACAGGTTCTCCTACAGGCACCCATAGGCAGCGTGAGTGACCGTATAGGACGTAAGCCATTCATCGTCGCGGGACTCGTCTTACTCGTACCCTCGACAGTCGCACAGGGTCTCGTCACAGTCCCCGCACAGATGATAGTCGCGCGTTTCGTACAGGGTGTCGCGGGTGCTATGGTCTTCGCTCCCGCTCTCGCACTCGCGGGTGACATAGCAAAGACTGGCGAGTCGGGAACTCAGCTCTCAGTCCTGACTATGAGCTTCGGTCTCGGAATAGCAATAGGTCCGCTGTCGTCGGGCTTTCTCGTCGACTACGGCTACGTCTACCCCTTCGTCTTCGGCTCTTTCCTAGCCGCGGTCGGTGCGGTCTTAGTCTACACACAGGTCGAGGACACCGTCGACCCCAACTGAACCGAGACCGCTGAGGCTGGGTAGAGAAGTATCAAGTCAGTAGGTCGGACGTTCCTCCTTGGTGCCTTCCCTGTGGTTGACTACACGTCCGAGTATGAACAGGAGGTCAGACAGGCGGTTGAGGAACTTCACAACCTTCTGTGTGTCGTCGACGTCGGCACCCTCTGTCTCTTCTACCTCGGCGAGAAGACCCACCGCCCTTCTCTCGGCTCGTCTCCCGACCGTCCGCGCGAGATGTAGCGACGATCCCGCCGACGATCCGCTCGGGAGTATGAACGACTCAAGAGCCGGGATCTCCTCGTCGAAGTCATCACACTTCTCCTCGAGCCAGTCGGTGTCGTCCTGGGTCACACGCGGGTCGTCGTCTCCCTTGTCGGGGTTCGAGAGATGAGCCTGTGCCTTGAAGAGACGGTTCTGTACCTCCTTGAGAACGTCGACGACGTTGCTGTGCTGACCCGAGTCGAGCTTAGACGCCGCGAATCCTATGAAGGCGTTGAGTTCGTCGACTGTTCCGTAAGCCTCTATCCTCGCAGACGACTTCGAGACGCGTCCGCCGTTTCTGAGATCAGTCTGTCCCTTGTCACCTCTTCCCGTGTAGATCTTCATGGTTCTACATCGTCGGATCGGAGATTAAGGCTTGTGTTGTGTCACGACGCCTTGAGAGTCTCGTCTATTATAACTGAGGATGTCGGCTTGTGGACGACACGGACGTCGACCTCGTCGCCGGAGTTGATCTCACATTCTCCGCTTGTGATACGGAACCTCGCAGTTTCACCGGGTGACCATGTGCCATCAGTCACGTCCTCGTCAAGCTCTCCCCCCTCCGGGCTGTTATAGTCGAATATGTCGTCGCCCTCGTAGTTGTCACTTCCGAGTGTGTTCGTTGGAAGGTCGACTATCCTCGCAGTCTTGCCGCAAGCGTCGGTAGCGTCGACCTGTATCTCGATCTCTGAGACATCTATCGGATCTCCGGATATATGCCGTAGACGCACTATCTGGTCGTCCTCGCCACCCTCAGTGTCGATATTATGGACTAGTTCGCCCGACGACTCACCGACCATAGGTGCGGGCTCGTTGAGATATGATCCGTACTCCGAGGCGAGTACCATAGTAATCCCTGCTATCAGAACAGTTATCGCGACGAGAAGAACAACTCCGACGGCGGGCGAGACAGCTCTCCCCGCCCTTTCTCCGTCAAGATACATACGACGACTTAGAACCACCCCATTAAAACTCACGGGGCTTTTTCTAGGACTCTACTCACAGCGGTAGCAGCGCGGAATCCCACGGCTTTAGGCAGGTAGCTGACCACGCCACTTATACACCACAAGACACAATCTCGGTTATGGAACAAGAACACCGACGTGACGAGACGGCTGACACCGATCCCGACGTAGTCGTCGACTGTCCCGCGTGCGGAAGGACGCCCCACGTTGTCCTCAAGGAGGACTCACAGGCTACAGTGAAATGTACTGAGTGTGGACACGTACATAAGGTCAAGGTACAGAAGCCCGAGACGGTCGAGAGACGAGTCGTCGTAAGCCAGGGCGAGGACAGCTTCTCGACCCGGTCGCCGATGGAGTCCGACGAGTTCATACAGGTCGGCGACGAGTTCGTCCTTGAGTCCGACGAGGGTATCTTCGGCGTCGAGGTCACGAGCGTCGAGGTCACAGAGGAGGACACCCAGGGAACCGAGACGACTAAACGTGTCGAGTCGGCGACTGCCGACGAGGTCGAGACAGTCTGGACACGTACCGTCGACAACGTCAACGTCGATGTCACCGTACATTCCGAGGGCGACTCCGAGGGCACTAAGGTCAGGCTCCCGGGAGACTACTCGGTAGTCGTAGGTGAGACCCTCGACATAGACGGTAGGAGCTACGAAATCACGGCGTTTATCACCGACGACGGCACGAGACTGCGTTACGAGGGCGATGATGTCGAGGCGAAGAATGCCAAAAGAGTCTACGTCGAGTCTTAGTCCTCGGAGTTGAGGTGTGAGTGTTCTCCGACGAGAGCGTTGTTGAAGTCGACCCCGTCTAAGACGGTTTCCCTGTCGACTATCGAATGTCTGACGGTACAGTCGTCTATCCGGGCGTTCTCGAATACTATCGAGTCCTCTATCTCGGAGTCGTGTATCTCGGCGCCTGACATCACATAGACGTCTTCACCGACCTCGGTGTTCTCGACCACCGCGCCGTCTTCTATTACGCTCTCGTCCATAGTATACGAGTTGGCGTCGAGGTACGAGTCGGGGGTTCCGACGTCGAACCACGCGCCGTCGAAGACGTACGAGTATACGTTCTCACGCGTGTGGAGCCACTCGATGAAGAATCCGGGAGCGTCGGGGTTGTTGTCACCCCTGAGGTACTCGTCTAAGAGACGCAGAGTGTCTGCGGGGAAGGCATAACACGCTATCGAGACGAGTGTACTCTTGGGATCGTCGGGCTTCTCCTGGAAGTCGACGACCTGTCCGCCCTCGACATCCACGAGACCGTACTGCTTGGCGTCCTCGCGCGACCCGACGTCGTACGAGGCGATACACGTCGATCCCTTAGAGTCGAAGAACTCTATGAAGTCGTTGACCTCGAACGAGAAGAGGTTGTCGCCGGCTATCACGACGGTGTCCTCGTCTATCGACTCACGTTCTACGAGGTCGGCGAGAGCTCCTATAGTTCCGAGCTTCTCGTCCTCCGAGGTCGTGGGCTCGACTGCGACGGTCGCTTTCTCATAGCCCTCCGACTCTATGTGTTCCTCGAAGTCGTCGGCGAACCTCTGGTTAGTGCTCACGAATACCTCGGAGACAGCGTCCTCGTCTTCGAGAGGGTCGAGTATGTAGTCTACTATGGGCTTTCCCCCGAGAGGAAGAAGAGGCTTCGCGCGGTTCTTGGTTATAGGCCAGAGACGTGTTGCGTAACCGCCTGCCAGAACGACAGCTTTCATAAACAGCCCTAAACAGAGATTACTCCGACTTATTCTTGGCGTTGTGATCCGACTGGTAGCTGTCAGTTATAGGCACACCCACGACCTTCTCGCCCGGTTCGACGTCCCTGTCGACGAGACTGTTCGCGCCGATAACGGCTCCGTCTCCTATCTCGACGCCGGGAAGGACGGTGACGTTCGCGCCGATCATGACGTCGTCGCCTATAACGACCTCCCCCTTCCTCCACTCGTGTCTCAGGAACTCGTGGCAGAGTATAGTGGCGTCGTAGCCTATTATGACGTCGTCTCCTATCTCTATGAGATCAGGGAAGAAGACGTCGGGTGTCGACTCTAAACCCCACGAGACGCGTTCGCCCTGTTCGACGCCTATGAGTCGGAGTAGGAATCTCTTGAGACGCAGACTCGGGGAGTGTCTCGCTAAGAGTATCACGACGTAGTTGACGACGACCCTGACGGGGTGTCGTGCCTCCGTCCAGTACCTCAACGAGTTGTGCTGGGTCTCGAACCTCCGAGTGCGTCTCATTACTTACTCTACTCTCTACTGTCTCAGACTCTCCATATGGTCGATACGTCTCTGTATCAGTTCGGAGTTGCCTATGTCGTGTCTCACACGGAGTCCGTCTCCGAGTATCGAGAGGGCGTCCTCGGCTATCTCCTCGGCTCCTTCTATCGTCGCGTCGACGCCGACGACCCCGAGAGACCTAGAGGTCGTGGTGTAGAGTGTGTCGTCCCTCTTGTCGACGCTCGCGTAGTAGACGAGTGCATCGGTGTCGCCCTCGTCTATCTCTATACGCGCGCCGCTCTCGGGGTTCGTGGGATACCCCTCTGGTACGGCGTACTTACAGACAGTCGCCTTCTTCTCGAACTCGACCTCAGGCAGGTCACCGTCTCGCGCGCCTTCGAGTATATCGACGAAGTCGGTTTCGAGTATAGGGAGTACGTTCATAGCCTCGGGGTCGCCGAAACGTGCGTTGAACTCGACGACCTTAGGGCCCTCTGAGGTGAGCATGAACTGTCCGTAGAGTATCCCCTTGTACTCGGGGAGGGCGTCGACGGTCTCCTCTATTATAGAGAGTGCGTCGTCGTACTCCTCCTGAGTCATGAAAGGCAGGAGATATCCCGCGTCGTTGTAGCTTCCCATTCCACCAGTGTTGGGTCCTTCGTCGCCCTCGTAGGCGCGTTTGTGATCCTGGACGGCGGGTGTCGGACGTACCTCGCCGTCGGCTACGAAAGCCTGGAGAGTGAACTCCTCTCCGACGAGACGTTCCTCTAAGACGAACTCGTCGTAGCCCGAGTCACGTATGTACTCCTTCGCCTCTTCCTTGGTGATCTGGTCTCCCGTGACCCTCACACCTTTTCCTCCGGTGAGTCCACGAGGCTTCACAGCCAGGTCTCCGTCGTACTCGTCGACGTACTCACACGCCTCGTCGACGTCTGAGAAGACGGCGAAGTCGGGTGTGCCGGATATACCGTTTTGGCGCATGAACTCACGCGCCCACGCCTTGTCGGTCTCTATACGTGCTTCCTCCTTTCTGGGACCGAAGCCGTAGATACCTCTCTCCTCAAGAGCGTCGACGACTCCCGACTGAAGCGGTGACTCGGGTCCCACGACAGCGATCTCGGCACCGACCTCCTCGGCGTAGTCGGCGACAGCCTCGGGATCTTCCGTCTCGATCTCCCTCATGCCGTCGGCGAGTTCTTCTATCCCGGGATTCCTGTTAGTCACAGCAGCGTAGATCTCGACTTCTTGGTCGGACTCCGACACGGCGCGCGTAATCGCGTGCTCGCGTCCGCCCGATCCGACTACGAGTATGTCCATACGCGAGATACGTTGTCGTCTAAATCAATCTGGTGGTTGTACGCAGACGTACCGATACTTAATAATTTAAAATGATGCTATCCTGAAACTTAATCCCCATCTTTTTGGGACTACGTCTCCAACACGGTACAGGGATCGTCAGAGATCCCGGAGGCGGCAATTTGGCCTTTCGTGGGCAGGTTGGAGAAGCCCTCAAGGAGTCGAGGTATCACCTCGTCCATAGCCTGCCGATGCCGGCCGCCTCGAATTACTGTTATGATCGATAATTTTTGTATTTTATCATACAGTTGTAGTAGCATCCGTGGGACTACGACGACACTCAGACCGACACCGACACCGACACCGTAACTGCCTTAGCAACGACTACCCTCTTCTGGGTATGGAACCCGACGCGGCGATTGAGTATCTATTCAGGCTCAGGAGGTTCGGGATGAAGAAGGGCTTCGAGAGGGCGGAACGTCTCCTCGAAGCTCTCGGAGATCCCCACGAGGAGGTCGACGGTATACAGATCGGGGGCACGAACGGCAAAGGAAGTACGGCACGTATGGTCGAGTCGTGTCTCCGGCGTGACGGCTACGACGTCGGTCTCTATACCTCTCCACATATGGTCGACCTCGGCGAGAGAATACGTGTCAACGGCACGAAGATGACACAGTCAGCCATGGCGGAGTTCGTCGAGGAGATCGGACCACTCGTGGACGAGATGGTCGCAGACGGCGACGCTCCGACATTCTTCGAGACTACGACAGTGATGGCTTTCTACGAGTTCGCGAGGAGAGACCTCGACTACGCAGTCTTAGAGGTGGGTCTCGGCGGGAGATACGACATCACGAGCCTGTGTAACGCCGACGCCGCGGCTGTAACCTCCGTGTCTCTCGAACACACAGACGTTCTCGGAGACGACACCCAAGAGATAGCGTGGGAGATAGGACACATAATACCCGAGGACGGCTTCTGTTCGACGGGAGCGCGCGGTGATCCGCTCGGTGTCATACGTGAGATGGCTGACGACAGGGACGCGAGCCTGACCGTCGTCGACGAGGATCTCGGATACGAGCCGGGGGAGATCGACAGACGTCTGCGTCAGACTCTGAGTCTCGAATCCTCACGCAGACGGCTCGAAGACGTCAGTCTACCCTTAGCGGGCGAACACCAGTCGAGGAACGCCGCGGTCGCTCTAGGTCTCCTCGACCGTCTCGGTGTCTCCGACGACGCGGTCAGGCAGGGACTCGAACGCGCCGACTGGCCCGGACGTTTCGAGGCGGTAGAGTACGACCCCGTCGTTGTACTTGAGTCCGCACACAACCCCGCGGGTGCGGAGGCAGCAGTCGAGACAGTCGAAGACGTGAAAGAGACACTGGAGTACGAGAGCCTCGACGTCGTCTTCGGTGTTATGTCGGATAAGGATCTACGCGGCATAGTGTCGGAGATAGCCGAAGCCGAGCCTCGGCGTATCTATGCGTGTGAGCCGTCGACCTCCCGTTCAGAGGACGCCTCAGTCGTAGCCGAGGTATTCGACGAAGCCGGGGTCGAGTCACAAGTCCACCGAGACGTACGTGAGGCTGTCAGGCAAGCCGTCGACTCAGCCGGCGACGACGACGCCGTACTCGTGACGGGATCTATCTTCACAGTCGGCGAGGCGAGGACCCTCTGGAAGACGAATACGGCTTCGAGGGTCTTCGACTCGGTCGAGGACGCAGACGGAGTCATCCGAGACATCTCCGAGGCGAGAGACGCAGTACATCCGTCCGTCTTACTCAGGGAGACAACGCCTAACGAGGAAAGGGCTCTCAGACAGACTGCCTCCGACTCCGACGCCGAGGTGTCGCCGTCTCACTCCTCCGTCTCGTCACCGTCCTCCGGGGCACAGACACGGTCTCAGACCTATACCGACCTACGTCTAACCGCCTCGGTCTCGGAGTATGACGAGATAACCCAAGACGACCGAACCCCGGGATATCTCCGTCACAGACTGAGTTCGGCTCTCGAAGACAGAGGTGAGGACGACTCGGAGACGAAGGTCATGGGAATACTAAACGTCACGCCCGACTCGTTCTACGACGGAGGAAGGTACGCAGCCGTAGACGACGCAGTCGAGAGGGCTTACGAGATGGTCGAGGAAGGAGCCGACATAATTGACGTAGGGGGTGAGTCGACACGTCCCGGAGCCGAACCCGTGCCACCCGGGGAGGAGGCTGACCGTGTCATCCCAGTGATCGACGAGATAGACGTCGACGTTCCGATATCCGTAGACACGAGACATCCCGAGGTCGCTCGGCGCGCTGTCGAGGCGGGAGCCGAGATAGTAAACGACGTCACCGGACTCGACGACCCCGGGATGAGGCAGGTCGTAGCCGAGACAGGCTGCCGAGTCGTCGTGATGGACTCGGTCAACGTACCCGTAGATCCCGCGACGAAGCCGGAGTACGACGACGTCGTCTACGATGTCATAGACCGTCTCTCGGAGAAGGTCATACAGGCGCGGCGTGCGGGGATAGGCGACGAACAGATAATACTCGATCCGGGTATAGGATTCGGGAAAGGAAAGGAAGGCGACGCCGAGGTTCTCGCGCGCACCGACGAGTTCGCGTCACTCGGCTATCCGGTTCTGATCGGCTGTTCGAGGAAGTCGTTTCTGCGTGGAGTCACCGACCTCCCGAAGGACGAACGTCTCGAAGCCAGCTTAGCCGCCAACGTCGTTGCGTCCCTCAGGGGAGCCGACATACTCCGAGTACACGACGTGAAGGAGACAGTGAGGGCGGTCAAGGTCGCCGACGCGCTTGACACTCGGTGACATCCTAATATCTGTTTTGAGAAGCTTTAATAACCGTCTCCGAGTATATAAGTACGGATTCCTTTCCGGAGGATAAAACAGTTGCAACCAGAAGTAAATATAGGACTCGTCGGACACGTCGACCACGGCAAGACTACTCTCGTCCAGGCTCTGAGCGGTAAATGGACGGACGAACACTCAGAGGAGATGGAGAGAGGCATCTCTATCCGTCTAGGATACGCTGATGCCACCTTCCGCAACTGTCCTGATCTCGATCCTCCCGAGTCGTACACTGTAGAGGAGACATGTCCCGATGGGAGTGAGAGCGAGGTTCTCAGAGAGGTCTCGTTCGTCGACTCTCCGGGGCACGAGACACTCATGGCGACGATGCTCGCAGGGGCGTCGCTGATGGACGGAGCCGTTCTCGTGATAAGCGCGAACGATGAATGTCCACAGCCACAGACGAAGGAGCATCTGATGGCTCTCGACATCATCGGTATAGAAAACATCGTCATAGCACAGAACAAGATAGACCTCGTCTCACGTGACGAGGCGGTCGAGAGCCATGACGAGATAAAGGAGTTCGTCGAGGGAACCGTCGCGGAGGACGCTCCTATCGTCCCGGTGAGTGCCGAACAGAACGTCAACATAGACCTTCTCATAGAGGCGATTCAGGAAGAGATTCCGACCCCCGACCGCAACCCCGACGCTCCCCCGCATATGCTCGTCGCGCGTTCGTTCGACGTCAACAGACCCGGAACGCCGCCCGACAGTCTCAGAGGTGGTGTCATAGGTGGCTCGCTCGCGAGCGGAGTCTTCGAGGAGGGCGACGAGATAGAGGTACGTCCCGGTGTCGAACGTGACGGAGACTGGCAGCCGATACAGACCGAGATACGTTCGTTAATGGCGGGAGAGGAGCCCGTCGAGAAGGTGACTCCCGGAGGTCTCATAGGTGTCGGCACCGGACTCGATCCCTCGCTCACTAAGGGGGACTCACTCGCGGGTCAGATAGCGGGAGACCCCGACGAGTTACCTCCTGTTGTCGACGAGTTCACGATGGAGGTCGATCTCCTCGACCGTGTCGTCGGAATGGACGAGGGCAAGAAGGTCGAACCCATCAACACGGGAGAGCCTCTCATGATCTCGGTCGGGACGGCGACGACAGTCGGGACAGTCACAAGTGCGAGGGGCGACGAGGCGGAGGTCAAGCTCAAACGTCCTGTCTGTGCGAGGCAGGGGAGCCGTATGGCGATAAACCGACGCATGGGGACGAGATGGCGTCTCATAGGCGTCGGAGTCCTAAAGTAAAGTGAACGGATGGGACGTGGCTCTGACGGAGACGAGAACCGGGACAGAGACAAGGATGAGGACACCGGGAGACAGAGACAGAGACAGAGACAGAAAGTGATTTTTGACACGAACGCATTGATGGTACCATCACAGTTCGGAGTCGATGTCTTCGACGAGGTCGAGAGGCTCGTCGGAGGCTACGTCGCGGTGGTGCCGAGAGGCGTCGTGAACGAGCTCAAGAGTCTCGCGACCTCAGACACAGACGCCGAGATGGGGCTCGAAATTGCCGACGAGAGATGTGAGGTCGTCGAACACGAGACCGAGGGACGTAAGACCGACGACGTCATAGTCAGCATAGCAGAGAACTCCGACGAGGTATCGGCGGTAGTTACGAACGACAGAGAGCTTATAGACAGGCTCCTCGATGTGGGTGTTCGCGTCGTACGTCTCAGACAGAGGAGCCATCTTCAGATAAAGTATCCATAAGAAACAATGTACAAACGCGTCAGACTCGTTGACACGGTAAGAGTGCCTCCTGAGAGGCTCGGAGACGTAGACACGGAGCTCATCCGTGAGCTTCTTCAGGACAAGCTCGAAGGAAGAATGGACGAGGACCTGGGTTCGATAGTCGCAGTCACTGAAGTCGAAGATGTCGGAGAGGGGCATATACTCTACAACGAAGCCGGAGTCTTCTACGAGGCGACATTCGACGCCATAGTCTTCGACCCCACGATGCAGGAGGTCGTCGACGGAAAGGTCACAGAGGTCGTCAGCTTCGGAGCCTTCGTCGGCATAGGACCTATAGACGGTCTTCTCCACGTCTCTCAGATAAGCGAGGACTACTACTCGTACGACGAGGCGAACCAGAGGCTCGTCTCGAACGAGTCGAACCAGGCACTCGGTGTCGACGACCCTATACGTGTACGTATAGTCGCAGTATCGATAGACGAGAGAAACCCGCGTGAGTCGAAGATAGGACTCACAGCGCGACAGGTCGCTCTCGGAAAACACGGATGGCTCCAGGAAGAGAGGGACGCCTCCGAGACAGACGCCGAGACACAGACTCCTGATCAGTAATGTCGGAAGTAATGGTCTGCCGTGAGTGTCACAGGGTCGTAGAGGGAGAAGAGTGCCCCGTCTGTATGTCGACCAACCTGAGCGAGGACTGGTCGGGATACGTCGTAATCACAGATCCCGAGAAGAGCGAGATAGCCGACAAGATGGACGTAGACATGAAGGGGAAGTTCGCCCTTAAGGTTCGTTAAGATGTCACTCATAGAGCTTCCGAAGGATCTGAGGTCGGAGCTAAAAGAGCCCCTCGGTCCCGTCTACACCGAGATAGACGAGGCTGTCGAGGGTAGAGACGCAGATACAGACGGAGACCGAGACCCGAGGTACATAACCGTCGGCGACATAGTCACCTACCACTTCTTAGTCGAGGGGATACTCCCCGACGTCTCCGTAGTCGACGGAATGACCGAGAGACACGAGGTCGACGAAGAGGTCGTCGAGAGATGGCTTGAAATCCCCGACTCGTTAGAAGTCGAGAACCCCGCGGGAACCGTCACGCGTGACCTCCTAAACGGTCTGTGTCAAGGACTCGAATCCGACGACTCGATACGTGTCGATGTCGACGGTGAGGAAGACCTCGCTACGCTTCCGGTGATAGCCAAGGCAGACATCGGAGACACCGTAGTCTACGGACAGCCCGGAGAGGGCATGGTCTTCGTCGATGTCACCGAGGAGAAGAAAGACGAGGCTGTCTCTCTCATGAGACGTATGGATATCGAGGACACAGACGAGATGGAGTCACTCCTCGAACTCGGCTGAGGTCTTGGCATTGTCTCTCTCCGCAGGCGGCTGACTTAATCAGTAGTAGCCGAGATTTCTAGGACAGGGAACAGGTTTTACTATTAGTAAGACGCACGTATTACTATAATATGTCTAAAGCAACTACGGAGGATGATGAGATAGTCACTGTCAACTTCAAGACTACTCAGTCGTTTCTCGACGAGGTAGACGAAGCATGGCAGGGACGGGGCTTCAACAGCCGTAGTGAGTTCATACGGTACACACTTAGAGACGCAGTCGAAAATCCGACTTTCGACAGGGACGAGCTTATAGCCCTTCTACAAGCCGAGGAAGACGTACGTGAGGGAGAGACTATGGGCTCCGACGAAGCACGTCAGAACTTCGGTACAGACACAGACTCACAGGACGAGGATGACTGACAGCGGTTGGACGTGGGAGCTCTCTAAGAAAGCCCAAGACGACCTCGGGGGTCTCGAAGCTAAAGACCAAGACCAGATCCTCGACAAACTCGACGAGATAGTAGACTCACCGTGGCGTGATCCTCCGGACTACGGCGAGCCTCTACAGAATAGCCCTCACAAGAAGATACGAGTCGGTCAGTACCGGCTGTCTGTGTCTTTTCAGCAGGACGAATCCCGCTTAGTCGTCGCTCGGATTAAGCGCCGCGGCGGGGCGTATACCGCTGACTGATTGACATGGCTTCACCAACGGCAATCTCTTACTCCCTGCGTCCTTCGTAATTCTTAAGCGACGTACTCACTTTTAACTAAATATGCAGATAGATATCACCGACGAGGAGGAAAACAGTCTCCTCGACAGGAAGGAGATAGAGTTCAGCATAGTACACGACGAGGAGACGCCTTCGAGGCTCGCAGTACGTGACTCTCTCACGGCGAAGCTCGGAAAGTCGAGTGACGAGGTCGTCGTCCACAGCATGAAGACGAAGAGAGGCATCAACGAGACTGTCGGCTACGCCAAGGTCTATGACTCCGCCGAGGCGGCGCGCGAGGTCGAGGAGGAGTACATGCTCGAACGTAACAAGATAGGAGCCGAGGAAGGCGAGGAGGAGGCGGAAGCGTAGTATGACACAGAGACACGACTACTACGACGTCACAGACGACGGCGTCGAGGAGACGAAGGAGAACTGCCCGAGATGCGGCGACACCTTCCTCGCCGACCACGGCGACAGGAAACACTGTGGCAGATGCGGATACACCGAGTTCGAGTAGACCGTCTCTGTACTTCTATTCTAATTAATGAGGATCGTAGGCATAGAGGGTACGGCGTGGAACGCGAGTGCGGCGGTCTTCGACTCCGAGGCTGGGAACGGAGGCGGAGATGTACTCAGTCTTGTAACCGACCCGTATGTCCCCGATGAGGGAGGCATACATCCGAGAGAGGCGAGCGAACATATCTCGTCGGCGATCCCCGGCGTGATAGACGAGGCACTCGAAGACGTCTCCGACGACAGTATAGACGCCGTCGCCTTCTCACGTGGTCCAGGCTTGGGACCCTGCCTCAGAGTCGCGGCGACCGCCTCACGCGCACTCTCGCTCAGACTCGACGTTCCTCTCGTAGGCGTCAACCACACAGTCGCACATATAGAGATGGGAAGGTTCTCGTCGGGCTTCGAAGACCCCGTGGCACTCGACGCCGCGGGCGCGAACACTATGGTGACGACCTACAGAAACGGACGTTACCGTATACTCGGAGAGACTATGGACACCGGAGTCGGCAACTCACTCGACAAGTTCGGTCGACACGTCGGTCTCTCCCATCCCGGAGGACCCAAGATAGAGGAACTCGCGTCGTCGGTCGATGACTCGGAGTACGTCGAACTCCCCTACACAGTCAAGGGAATGGACTTCTCTTTCTCGGGGATAATAAATGCCGCACAGAAGAAGTACGACGACGGAGTCGAAGTCGAGAGGCTCGCCTACTCGGTACAGGAGAACGTCTTCGGCATGCTCACAGAGGTCTGTGAACGCGCACTCGCTCTCACGGGGAAGGATACGCTCGTGGTCGGAGGAGGCGTCTCGCGTAACTCACGTCTCAGGGAGATGCTCGAAGAGATGTGTGACGAGAGAGGCGCGGAGTTCGAGTCGCCCGACCCCGACTATCTCTCCGACAACGCGGGTATGATCGCAGTACTCGGATATATGATGTACCGAGCGGGCGAGACGGTCGATGTAAAGGATAGCCACGTCAAGCCCGACTGGAGACCCGACGAGGTCGATGTCGTCTGGAGGGACGGAGTCGAGGAGAGCCGACGAGGCGACAGCGTGATACACGGTGCCGAGGCGGTCGTCGACTTCGACGGGTCTGAGGTCACCAAGACGAGACTTCCGAAGTCCTACAGAAGCCCGAGTCTCGACGCCGAACTAAGGAGAAAGAGGACTGTCTCGGAGGCACGTCTCACCTCGGAGGCACGGAAGGCGGGGGTTCCGACACCCGCGGTCTTAGACATCGACAGTCACGGCTTCGAACTCCGTTCCGAGCGGATAGGTATAGGAACCGACGCGTCTGACCTCTCCGACTCGGGTATAGACACAGAAGACGCAGACGAGATCGGACGGCATCTCGCGCGTCTCCACTCGTCGGGAATCGCACACGGCGACCCGACGACACGTAACATGGTGAGGTCGTCGGACGGACGTATCTACCTCATAGACTTCGGACTGTCGTACGCGACACGTGACACCGAGGACTTCGGCATGGACGTCCACGTCCTGAGACGTACTCTCGAAGGCACTGTCTCGGACTCCGACGAAATCTTAGACGCCTTCTGGTCGGGATACTCGAAGGTCTGGGACAAAGCTGACGAGATCTACGACCAGGTAAGAGAGATAGAGGAACGCGGCAGGTATCTGTAGTCTAGGTCAGCTCAAGACGGATACGTATCGTGGTTCCGTCGTCTGTGTCGAACTCTATCTCGCCGCGTGACTTCCTGACTATCCAGTGGACGAGCCAGAGCCCGAGACCGCTTCCGTGGTAGAGCGACTGTATCTCCCTCTCACCCGTTAGAACCTCGACCTCGTCGTCGGGTATTCCGTCGCCGTTGTCCGAGACCAGTATCTCGGCTGTATCAGCCAACGTCCTGACATTCACCTCGACCTCGGTCTGACCGTGACCGTCGTTATCGTTGTCGTTATGTACCACGGCGTTCTGTACGACCTCCGAGACAGCCTTGTCTATGTCGGGATCGGCGACCGCGGTCACGTCGGGCTCTATATCCGTTTCTATCTCCGCAGTCTCGTATCTCTCGCCGACCTCCCTGACGGCTTTCTCGACTGTCTCTGAGATGTCTACGGGCTCTGTCGTAGACTCCTCTCCGAGTATAGTCTCACTTAGCTCCCTCGCCTTCTCGCTCGTCGAAAGTATTCCCTCTCCGGTTCGGATTATCTCGTTGACCTCGTCCTCGACTTCCTCCGGGGCTTTCTGTTCGATGACATCGGCGTATCCGAGTATGACGTTCATCTTGTTCCGGAGATTGTGTCTCAGAACCCTGTCGAAAATCTTGATCTGTTTCTCGCGCTCGTTTCTCTCTATCTCGTAGCCAAGCCATCTCGAAAGCAGACGTACGAAGGACTTCTCTGAATCCTTGATCTCCGACCCAGGCTCGGGGTCGCCGAAACACAGCGTTCCGTAGAGACGGTCTCTGACCTTGACCTTCGTGCCTATGTAACTCCTGAGACCCAGCTTCGAGTAAGCCATGCTGTCCTCCCCCCACTCCTCAGGTATGTCAGTCACACCGAGGAAGTCGTCGTCTGTCTCGAGGAGTCTCTTACAGTAAGTTCCCGAGAGCGGAAGCCGACGCCCCTCGTATATCTCGTCGCTGTCCCCCTCGTGTGCTACTACCTCGATACCGTCTCGGAATCCCTCACAGAAGAGCCCGTCGTGGTTCTGGTCGTCGTCGGGAGAATTCGAGCCAACCCCTCTCCTCTCGACCTCGACCGAGGTGAGATACGCCTCAGACATACCGACTCTCTCCGAGCCTATACGTAGAACCTCGTGTATCTTGTCGTCGAGGCTGAGGTCGAAGTCGGAGGCATAACTGTGGAGGGCTCTCAGGCTCCTCTCGTTCTTCCTCACCTCGTCCTCGAGACGTTTTATACGGCTTCTGTCTCTGATCGCCGCCATCACACGGAAGTCGTCGTCGGTCTCTATCGGACTCAGCGAGATGTCTATGGGTATCTCGTCCCCGTGTTTCGTGACACCGAAGATACTCAGACCCGTGCCCATGGGACGTGTCTGTGGCTCTTCCATGTACTCATCTCTCAGACCGACGTGTTCCTCCCTCTGTGACTCGGGAACGAGTCTCTCTATCTTCTCCCCCACGAGTTCGTCTGTCCCGTACCCGAACATCTCCTCGGCTGACGAGTTGATCTCACGTATCACACCGTCGTCGTCTATGAGTACCATAGCGTCGGGCACGCTCTCGAAGAATGTCTCCCAGCCAGCGTCCATTTTGTTTTTCTCGTGTCTTCCTACCTGGGTTGGACATATATCCCTAACTATCTCGGGTCTGTCTCCGGCTCTGAGAGTATCTCGGAGGCGTCCGAGAGTATCTCGGCGTGGTCGAATCCGAGTGTGAGACTCGAAGTCTCGTCTACTTCGACCGTCTTGACCTCCGTCGCCTCCTCTCTCGGTCTTGGCTCCGCGGCTTCGTCGGCTTCGAGTCGACGACAGATGTATGCCGCCGAGACGTTTCCTCTCTCGTCCCTGTCGGGGTCGTCGTAGAGACCTACGAACTCCTCAGCCTCGACTTCGAGGTCTATCTCCTCCTCGACCTCCCTCTCACACGCTTCGCTCGCCGTCTCGTCTCTCTCGACCATGCCGCCCGGCAGAACCCAGTCGCCCTCGTGAGGCGGATGGCTCCTTCTCATGACGACTACTGTGTCTCCGAGTACGACGACGCCGTCGACAGACAGACATCTCAGGTTCTCTGTCTCCATGTCTAATCTAAGGCTGTGATCCGAACCGTTATATGTTTACTTGACAGACTAATCCGTTACAATGCGTCTGACCGACTCCCTGAGGTCGGCTTACTCGGCTCTCTCCAACTCGACTTCCGAGCTACTTCCCTTCTACATGATGACTGCGGCGTCGAGTGTCGCGGCGCGTGTAGTTCCTGTCCTCGGTATCGTGGCGTCTTACGTGGTTCTGTCGTCACACGGACGTATAGAAGACTTCAAGTCGGAAATCGAGGGTTTCAACACATCGACGTTAGTCTCCGACGGCGAGCTAAACCAGACGGCTGCCGACTCTCTGACCCAGACCTTCTCTGTTCTGGTTACACCCGAGTCTACGGCTGTTCTCGGAGTCAGCCTCGTTGGGGGTGTCGTACTCTTCGCTTTCGTCAACTCAGTTGTCTCGGCGGCGAAGATAAACGCGGCTTACGGCGTACTCAGACGGTCGGGGTCGCCCGTCGAGGACGGTCTCAGAGGCGGAGCCTCCGACTACCTCAGTCTCTTTTTCCTCTTCTGTCTCGAAGCCGCCGTAGAGCTTCTCCTAGTCTCCGTCTTCGGCGGCTTGGCGGCTGTCGTCCCGACCGCCGCTGCGGTACTTCTCGCTCCCGTCTGGCTCGTCTCGGCACTCGGGGTTCATCTCTTCTTCTTATTCGCCCCACAGGCGGTAGTCGTCGACTCAGAGGACGTCTTCGGCTCCCTCCGGCGCAACTTCGGCTTCGTCACGTCTCAGCCCGTCGAGACGGCTGTCTATCTCATCGTAGCCGTGGTGGTCTACTCGGTCTCTTTCGGACTCTCGGCGGTTCTGAGCCTCGTCTCGGCGACGACGGTTGCTACTCTCGTGGTAATGCTCGGTGTAGTTCCCTTCCTCGACATCACCAAGACGAGCCTCTACTCGGGTGAGACCTACAGCCGCGAGACATCCGTCGTCGGTGTCGAGAGGTCGGTCTCGACACGTCTCCTCGACTCGGTGAGGGACGGTCTCTCCGAGACGGCGGTCTTCGTGAGGTCGCATCCCCTACTCGTCACCGTCAGCCTCGGTGTATTCGTGGTAGGACTCGTCAACGGCTTAAACGCGGCTTCGGGAATCGAGGTCGTGATGGAGCCACCCGAGGAGTCGTCACGTCTCTTTCAGAACCCCGTAGGAACCTTCTTCGAGATAGGTGCTAACAACTGGCTAGTCGGCTTCTCACAGGCTTACTCGGGTCTCGCTGTCGGCGTCCCGACTCTCGTGAGTCTGTGGTACAACGGCGCGGTGATCGGAGGGATACTCGGTGTCAGGATCGGCTCGACGGCTCCTCTTGGGCTGGCTTCACTCGTAGCCCTTCTGGCTCCCCACGGTGTACTTGAGATACCCGCTCTCGGCGTCACGGGAGGACTTGGACTCCATCTCGGACGTGAGTCGTGGGCTGTACTACGGGGTAGAGCGTCTGTCGGTGAGTTAGCCGACGAGGTCAGGAGAGCCTACTCGGTACTCGTGGGTCTCCTCGTCGTCTTCGTAGTCGCGTCGGCAGTCGAGTCCTTCGTGACTCCCGTCGTCTACTCCGTGGTCTCGTGACCGCCGTCCTCCTCGTCTTCGACCGGAGCTATGTAATCTATAATGTCGTAGGGGGTCTTCGACGTAATCTCGACGTGTAAGGAGCCTAGCTCGTGTCCGCCTACTTCTATGTTGAGACGTCCGACACACGCCGCCTGTTTGCTCAGGTCGAACTCTATCTTTCTCCCCTTAACAGTCTCGGAGAGGGCGGAGTTGACGGCGTCGTTTATGTACTTCTCCTCGACGGCTTGTCTCAGACCCTCGACCGAATGTGTCGTCGCTCTTATCTCCCTCGGGGCGACCCCGTCTTTCTCAACAGTCTGTGTATCGGCGTCGGGAAACAGATTCAGGAGACAGTCTCTGACCTTCTCCTCGACCTCGGTCGGATAGACGGGTACGGTGACCTCGACCGTCGCGCTGTAGACGTCTGTCATGCTACGTCTTTGTACGTCTAGAGCCAAATAACTATATACACGGACGGATCATAAGTTTATACTCTGTATGTCATCACAAAAAGGCGTCTCACCCGTCTTCGACACCATCTATGACTGTCTTGGGTACGAACGGATGGCTGTATTCGATGTCGTAGAGGACGGCCGTCTCGAACTCTCAGTCGTGAGAGGCTACCGAGACGCCGACTCCCCCTCAGAGAGTCTCGCAGCCGACTCGGTCGAGAGACACGAGACTGTGATAGGAGACGAATCCAGAAGCGCGGCTTTTCCTCTTGAGATAGACGGCGAGGTCAGAAAGGTTCTCGTCGTCGAGGTTTCCGAGTCGGAGACGTTTGACGAGACCGACGCCGAGCTTCTGACGACTTTCGGGTCCTGTCTGAGCGGAATGGTACGTATAGCAGACGACTACAGCTTCCTAATAGACATGCTCACACACGACCTCCGCAACTACCTCAGCGTCATCAAGGGGACACAGACAGTACGTCTCGAAGAGGATCAGGACACCGACGAGGAGCCGGAGGAGATCCGGAGAGCCTATGAGAGTGCCGTGAGGAGTGAGGAGCTTCTCGAGGAGGTCAGAAGCCTCGCACAGATCTCACGCGGAACTGAGGTCGAGAGAACCGACCTCAAGAGTCTCGTGTCCGAGTCAGTCGAGAGCTTCGGACACGACGTCGAGGTTGAGACACGTCTCCCCGACGAGGACGTCTATGTGAGGGCAAATGAGATGCTCGTCTCAGTCCTCGATAACCTCCTCAAGAACTCGGTCGAACACTCACGTCTCGAAACCGACGAACTCCGAGTAGGCGTCACTGTCGAGATATGTGAGTCCGACGACGAGGCTCTCCTGACTGTCGAGGACAACGGCGAGGGAATACCCGACGAGGTCAAAAGACATCTCTTCGAGAGAGGTGTTAAGGACGAGAAGACCGGGTCTACAGAGAAAGCAAGGCGAGTGCCTCGGGGTCTTCAAAAAGCAGAGCTTTTTGGGATACGGAAAATCAAAGATTTTCCTTGACTTGACCCCGAGGGTGAAGCCGACACTTAGACGTGTTCTGTCCGTTCGATGTACCGTTCAATCGTCTCCGTTGAGACGGTGCCCGCAGTTCCGATGTAGTACGAACGTTCCCAGAACCCACCACCCCACAGATACTCCTCCAAGAACGACTCGTGCTGTTCCCACATCTTCCGGGCCGTGACGCTCTTGACCGTCCGAACAATCTCGCTCGGTGCGTGCTTCGGGTGAGCAGAGAGGAACAGATGAACGTGGTCTGGCGAGATGTGGAGCGACAGTATCTCGTAGCCGTACTCGTCGCACACGTCTCGAAAACTCGCTTCCAACGAGTCTTCGATTGGTTCGAGTATCGAGTGGCGATACTGAGCGGGATCGGAGATCCCGCGAGGTACGCAAATCTTCGATTTGCTTGACTTCGGACATTGCAAATCAGAGATTTGCAAGCAGTCAATCTACGATTGACAACACCAAACGAAGTGGTAGTTGACGTTGTACACCGTGTGATTCGACCGCTTCTCGCCCATATCGAACATACTCCACCAACACAGTTAAGTATATCCAAAGGATATACAGAGGTGTGACGAATCGCTTTGAAATCGACGGCGAGGAAGTTCTTGACGGCGAGGTCAAGCCGTTCGGGAATAGCGCCCACGTCACCGTTCCCAAACGCTGGCGAGGAGCCGACGTGAAAGTCGTCCGAACCTCAGAACCCACCGATCAAGACGAAGAATGACTGACTCACAGACCCTCGTCAAGACGCTGGACTTCCAACTCGACATCCAGAGTGACAACGAGGGTCTGCTGTACGACGCCACGCTCGAAGCCCGCCGAGTGTACAACGAAACCATCCGTCTCGCCAAAGAGGGCGTAGACTGGGATTCGATTTCGCCTCGCCTCGAAGACGATGCCGACCTCGTGAAAAATACGACACAGCGCGTCGTTGCCAAAGCTCTCGGCGCGATGGAGAACTACTACGAATACGACGACTTCAACCAGCCGAGCCACACAAAGGATGGCACGTACCCGCTCCGGGCGAACTACGAGGAGGGGTACA
>JAXIOF010000032.1 GCA_034190545.1 Candidatus Afararchaeum irisae
TCGGCGAGTGTCTCGCCCTCTAAGTCGTCTTCGGTTGAGACACCGAGATGGTCGAGGAGATTAGTATTAAGCCCGCCTCTATCCTGGTTCAAAGAAATAATCGCATCTGGTAAATTGTATAGAAGTTCTTCGTCTTCATTTTCGTCCCTAAATTCTCTCTTAGATAGAGAACCAGATAGGTACTCATCGGTAAAAGTCACTGAAGCATTTTCAAGACCAAGTACCGATTCTGGAATCGGTAGATCACGCAAAGCACTCAAAGTCACTTGTCTAAAGTCATCTTTCGAAGCTGCCAGTTCGGTATTAAAATGCCACCAAGATAGAAAAGAACTGTTTAAGAGAGACAGCAAAGACGAGGGAGGGAGTTTTTCAGTCTTGAATATATAGGTATCCTTCTTTGAGATGAAAAACTCGTCCGTCATAGACCCAAGTAATCGATCCGACCTGCTAACCAGACGGCGGATTAGAATTCTTTCCCCATCAAATACAGATTCATCTGACGGCATTTCTTTCAATTTTCCCACTTCAGCAGTTTCGTCAGGGGTTAACTTCTCATACCTCTGAAAGCTGTCTAGAAGAATAGGAGTGTCCGCATCGTCACTGTCTATTGCTTCATCTGTCACTAACACACCTCGTGTTGAATTACTGATATCGCCTAAAGAAGTATACTCCTCTCCGAAAGACGAAAATACGCGTAGCCAGGTTTCATTGACTGCTACAAATCCAAGCTCTTGCCATTTCTCAACAGATATTTCAATATAATCGATATCCTGTAAAGCATTAGCCGGGGATATACGTTCACCACTTTTATCCACTACAGTACAGTTTCCAGACGGCTCCTCAGCCCGCCACACAAATATGGCGGTATCAACATATGCATCATCAAAAACATCATACGGTAAATTCACCAGATTGTTTAGCGAGCCATCGTTTAGCAATAGACTCCGAACATCTTCATAAGCAGGTCCCGTCTCCCAAGAGGTAGGAGTGATGAAAGAAAATTGACCTCCAGTGGATATCAGATGAGGCATTGAAAGGATGAATTGGGCGTATAAATCACTAGATCCATATCCAGCGAATTTCCCCACATCTGATGCAGATATACTCCCATAAGGCGGATTCCCTATCACGGCGTCGAAGCCCGCCTCGTCTTTCTTCTCACCGTCCTCGTCGAAGAAGACAGCAGGATACTCAAGCTCCCAGTGGAAGAACGACTCCACACGTGCTTTCTCCTGTGCTTCGATGAACCAGTCTTCTCCTTGTAACTCCGACCACTCGCTCTCGCTCTGGATCGACGTCGCCATCTGTTCGTAAGCACCTTCCGGAACGTCGACTCCAAACTCCTCAGCCGTATGGACATTAGCTAGCTCGAAAAGACGTTGATACAGAGGGTCAGACCGTATCTCATCATAGAGTTCTTCCATCGACTTGATATCCGAGAGGCTCTCGTTGTCGACCTCTAAGAGTTCCTGCATCAGATCCATGACGTGGTCGAGTGTCTTCGTACGTACCTGGTCGAAGTTCTGAAGAGTCGCCTGTACCTGACTCTCCGAGTCGTCGTCATCCCCAGCCGAGAGTACCTCCGTAATATCAGATCCAACGAGTGAGTTGCCCGTCTTCAAGTGGTGGTCTAAGAATGCGAGAGGGCGATCCGCTGCGAGTGTCTCCAGCCACATCGAGAGCTTGCCCAACTCGACTGCCATTCCGTTAATGTCGACGCCGTAGATACAGTCCTTCGCTATCTCACGCCGGACGTGTTGTTCGTCCCAGAAGGTTCCGACCTCGGCTTCGACGTCACGCACCTCGGACATCACCTCCTCAGCGAGATATCCCGTCGCACTAGTCAGGAAATGGGCACTTCCCATGGCGGGGTCGAGTATCTGAAGATTCTTTACACGCTGTAAGAACGCGCCAAGGTACTCCTGAGTCCCTCTCTCGAAGCCCTGATCTACGAGATCGTCGCGTATCTCGTCGACGAGTGGACTTACTGTCTCTTCTACGATGTACTGGACTACATAGTCGGGAGTGTAGTAGGCTCCAGTCGCCTTACGCTCGCCCTCGTCGTTGACGACGTAGAGACCACCCTTGGGGACAGTCTCGACAGCGTCGGCGACAGAGACTTCAGTCGCGGGTTTCCAGACCTGTCCACCGTCTTCCGAGACTGCGGCATACTGTTCGGGTGCTATCTCGAACTGGTGCTCCAGAAGACCCTCGTAGACAGAACCGAGGTGGCGTGTGTCGAGATCTCCGTAGTCGGCGAGGACATACCGCCCTTCCTCGTTCTGTGTCGTCGAGAGACGGTAGATCACCTCGGCTATGTACCTGTCGCTCACGGAGTTGCGCGTCAGAAATCCGTGGCTATCGTGGTCGAAGAGACCTCCGTTGTACGCCGGGATGCCGAGGTCTTCCTCTCCCTGGTCTATGAGACGGAAGAGATCTTCGAGACGGCTCCACATCTTAGTCGAGTAGTCACTGTAGACGTCCTCGAATCCCTCGTCGACCTCGCCTATCTCCTCGTGTATGTCGAGACGTAGCTCGTCGAGTGAGAAGTTCTCCTCGTACTCTCTTACTGCGTCTCTACCTTCCTTTTTCGGATGTATCAGACCTCGTGACTCGGCATAGAGAACGAACATCAAACGGTAGAGAAGAACGAGAGACTGGTTCTTGAGCTCGTCAAGTGCCTCTTCGTCGTCAGGATCTATGTCGAGGTCGTTAGTCTCGACAAATCCTCTCCCGAGGACACGTAACGCGGTGAAGACGTTGTCCTGTAAGTCCTCACCGAGTTGTTGTGCAGCCGTCTCACTCTCCGACCACACTGAGTCTAAGAACTCCCCTTCGTCGACAAATGCCACGGGGCGGAAGAAGAGATAGAAATACTTGAACTCCTCGAGGTCACCGTTTTCTAAGAGTTCGGGTAGATCGACCTCGTAGTAGATCTGTGTCTCGTAGTCCTTCGTCCCGTAGAGACGCCATTTACGTCCGTTAGTCAGTATGCCCCACTGTATACTACTGGGCGTCTTTTCGAGGTAGTGTTTCGTCTGGTGAGAGGCGTTCCTGTAGGGACGCTGTTCGTTGAACCGCTCGGTGAAATCGGCGTTCCACTGCTTTGCCTCTAGGATGGTGATACCTCTCTCGAAGAGATCCGTAGTGTCGTCAGTATCAAGGTTGACTTCAGCCGCTTTCCGACGTTTGTCCTGGTTCTCAAAAAGTAAACTGTCGACGTGTCCTCTCCCGTTAGGGAGGGTAGCCTCTTTCTGGGTTCCGAACCCCAGAATTTCGAGAACCCCGTCTATCCAGTTGTCTATTAGAGCGTCTTCTTTGTAGCCTTCTACGACAGGGGACTCATCTTCGTAGAGGTTCTGTATCTCTTCCATCACCTCTTCAGCGTCTTCGTCACAGTCCCACTCGTCCCTACCTTGGATACGCTCGTCTAAGTAGTAACTGGAGAAGAGTTCAGAATTATCATAGGGTCGACGTTCTATCGTCGTCTGCGCCATTACACGTTAGACAAACTCCAACCAACAAATAACTAAGGTATATCACTCTCAAAGACCGACTATCTCGCGGTACATACAGATCA
>JAXIOF010000033.1 GCA_034190545.1 Candidatus Afararchaeum irisae
GACACCTGTTCTACTGACGAAATGCGTGAGCTTCTCGGGCTTTGATTCTATTCTGTGTAAATGGGTGGAGAAGATATTACTTCAGTTGAGCTCGTTGAGAAATGGGTATACAAGGATCTCCAGTCTGGTTTTACGGCTAGAGAACAAGAAGAAATTCTTGATGACCTAGATGACTTGGAGGATCAACTGACAGTCTGGAGTAGATCCCTTCCAAACGCTGTTGATATTTTAAACGACGTTGCCGGCAAAACAGTTTATCGACGCAGGCAAGGAGGTTTTCGCAGCTACCTCATACGCCAAGGAGACACATTATATTGTATCGGTATAGGTAAACGAGATACAACATACGAGCGTGACCTAAAACAGATAGAAAAAAGAGCAGATTCGTACGATCCTGAAAATAAAGATGAGTAACTCCATACGACATCAAGGTCAGCGGCGTCTAATCCCAGGGGTCTATCCAAACTCTTCATTCGACTGAGACACCGAGTTCAGCGACCTATCGGAGAGTATCGATCTGCTCCGGATCAGAGAAGATCCTGCCTAGGGATCTAAGAGCTAACCAATATTTTCGAAGACTACTAGAAGTGTTGGTTAGCTCTCACGTCGGGGCGACACGCCGCTCTCAGGATCCACGTCCCAGGGCGTCTCACCTTGGGAGTCAGGCAAATCTTCATTACGCTAAGGGTTTAGTAGTACCAGATTTTATTGTAATACAAGAATGTCAAGTAATACAGACAGTGGAGATGTCATCCACGTCTCTAAGAAAGGGCAGGCTACTATCCCGAAGGATCTCCGCGAGAAATTCGGTATCGAAACACCAGGGAAAGTCCTAATCCACGAGGAGGACGGTAAGATAGTAGTCGAACCCCTTCCTTCGGTCAAGGATATGCAGGGAGTACATGGCGAAGAGTACGAGGAGGGCGAGGTTCTCGAACATCTTACTGGGATGAAAGAGGAGGACAAGAATCTCGAACGGGAGCAAGACGAGAAGCTAGGACGACACCGATGACTGACTACGACTATGACTATGTCTTCGACACCGAGCCTCTTATCGCATACCTCTACGACGAGCCCGGGGCTTCGACTGTGACTCGATGTCTCCAGAAGATCGAAAGCGACGAAGATGCGGGAGCGATCTCCCATGCCACTGCGACCGAAATCGTATATAAGGTCGCCCGTCTCGAAACAGGCGACCCGAACCACACCTCACCCAGCGAAACTGAGTACAAAGCCGGGGAACGCGATCTGCGTGTCCTACGTGGCTTTGGATTAACTGTCGAAAACCCATCGTGGAGTACTGTCGCACGTATCAAAGGAGAGGGTGGTATCTCTCTCGGAGACTCGTATGCCGCCGCTCTTGCAGTAGAAGAGAATGCTACTCTCGTAGTCGGGGCAGACCCCGAGTTCGGCGATCTATCCGAGAGTATCGACCTACTCCGAATCAGAGAAGATCCTGCATAGGAGTCTAAGAGCTAACCAACAGATCTAGAGAAATATTAGAAATGTTGGTTAGCTCTCACGTTGAGGCAACACGCCGTTCTCGTGATCCACGCCCTAGGGCGTCTCACCTCGGGTTTTAGAGCCGTTGAGACAGCGAAGATTCGCGACTAACGGGTATGAGTCTGTATTAGAGTTAAGAGAAAACGAGGGGTGTACTCAAGACGATCTTGTCGAAAAAATCGACGTAGAGGACGAGAAAGCCGAGACAGCCGTCGAGAACTTGCCCATAGACGGTTGATTATGGAGACCTCAAACGGGATAAGGGTGGTGTGAACTCATTCGAACTCCTCAAGCTCCTCTATATCTGGTTTTTGCATCTCTTTTACATCCTCTATGTCTTCCTCAGACATATCTGTCTCTTCGAGGAGTTCATCTTGAAGCTTGGTGTGTTTTTCTGTCTTAGACTTGACATCCTCACCCGCCTGAAGTCGGGTGAATCCCAGGTTGGGATATTAAGGTTTGCAGTCTACCCAACGGCTTCTTGCGGTTCGAATCCGCAAGACCGATCATACAGGTAGACCCCAGGTTGTGCCAAGCAACCGATACTCCTAT
>JAXIOF010000034.1 GCA_034190545.1 Candidatus Afararchaeum irisae
TCCTGAGCCGAGACTGTACCCACCGACGCCGCCACCGAGACAGACGCCAGCACCAACAGAGCCATAGCTACAGCTACTCCTACGACTACGGAGTTTTTCATGTCCACAAAGAAGAAAGAAGAGACGCCCTCTTATCTATCTTCTTCCGGTCTCAGTCGTCTGCGACTACGCTCTCCTCGGTCGCTGCGCACCGGTTGGGTCCGAGTTCGAGGTTGGTCGCCTCTTCCTCGCCTTCAAGCTCCTGCTTGCCCTCGTTTATAGCGATGACATCCTCGTAGTTGGGAGGCTTCGAGGGCATGTTCTCGAAGGCAGCCTCGACGTACTCGTCCTTGTCCATCTGTATCATCTCGTTGCTCGTCCTTATCTTGCCCACAGTCGACACCATCGGTGTACCGGGTGTGACATCGATGAACTCTCCGTCGTCTGTGACCGAGAAGTGTGCGGGGAGTATCTTGACTGTGTCAGGCTGTGACATCATGTTCTGGAGAGTGTCGTAGAGTACTGTCGAGGCGTCCTCGGCGTCCTCTCCCGAGAACTGGAGCTCAGTACGTCCGACCGACTCGACGAAGAGAGTGTCTCCCGTCATCAGAGCCTCGTCCTCGACTAGCCAAGACGTCGAACCTGTGGTGTGTCCCGGGGTGTGTACCGCCTTTATGCTCACGTTACCGACCTCAACTGTGTGGTTCGGCTCGACGGGATCGTAGTCGAATCCAGGGTTACGTGTCTCGGCGGGAGATCCGAGATGGTACGGAACGTCGAGTTCGTCGGCGAGTCGGCTTCCTCCCGAGATATGGTCTGCGTGGATATGTGTGTCGAAGACCTTGGTTATCTCGAAGCCACGTTCGGCGGCGGCGTCCTTGTACTCGTTCGTGTGACGCGTGACGTCTATCGCCGCAGCCTCTCCCGTCGCCTTGTCACCGACTATGTATCCGAGACAGCCCTTAGATCTCCTCTGAAGCTGTACTATCTCGATATCGTCGTCCTGTGTAGCTACGGGGGTCACGTCATAGACCGCACTCCACGCCTTCATTCCTCCCTCGACGTTGTAGACGTTGTCGTAGCCTCTCTCTTCGAGCATCTCGGCGGCGTACTCCGACGATCCTCCCTCTGCACACAGTAGGTAGACGGGCTCGTCCTCGGGTATCTCGTCGAGGTAAGAGTCGGGATCTTCCTCGAACTCCATGAAGGGTATGTTCTTAGCCCCCTTTATGTGCCAGTCGTCGAACTGATCCTCGAAACGCATGTCTATAAGTTCATACTCCTCGTCAGAGTCCTGCAGGTCTCTGAGATCTTCTGCCGTTACTGTTCCCACCATACAATACTGTGTAGTCGGCGGTGACACTAATATAAACAGCCCTTATTTTCGGGGGGTTTAAACGTCACCTCAGTCGTCGAGTAGAGCCCCGAGTATCTTGTTCTGTGCCGCCGAGAGATGCTCCGAGAAGGTCGAGGCGGAGATTCCGATCTCGTCGGCGACCTCCTTCGCGTTTGCACCCTTCGGGTACTCGAAGTACCCCATCTCGTGTGCCGTCTTGAGAACATCCGTCTGTCTCTCGGTCAGAACCGATCTGTCGACGAAGGCTATGTCTGACTTCGAGCCCTCGTCCTCGGTTCTCACGAGACGCTGGAGGCTAATGTCGGAGAACTCATCGCGTAGCTCCGTGGTTATATCTTTGAGGGTATCGACGTCGGGAGCGTGGAACGAGATTAGGAGAGAGCCGTCCTCTCCCTTGACGTCGGACACGGGACAGCCTGCGTCCTCTATGACCTCACACACACAGCCGATTCCCGTCTCCCTCTCGAACCTGTAGACGTTCTCTGAGCCGTACGAGAAGACCTCGTCGACCTCCTCGTCTGACTCCTCGACTGAGCTCTCCGTGTACGTGAACTCCTCTACTGCTGTTCCGTCGGGAGTAACAGCCTTAGAGACGGCACCCGACTCACCACCCTCCTCTGAGACCTCAGCCACAGGACAGTCCTGAGGCTTGCCGACTGTCAGCTCCACCCTTACCCCTGATACCATACCACCCAATTATGACACAAAAGTATATAACAATAACGGACTCCCGAGCGAACATAGCTAACACGGAACAGGGAAAAGCCGATGAGTCTGGAGCGACGACGGACTGTATGATAGCTTTGGTGCCCTTCGATGCGTCTGACCTCTCGAAGGCAGCTCTGAGACGAGCCAAGGAGTACGCCGACGCCCTCGGGGACTGGGCGATAGTCGCTACCTCCGTACTACCAGACGACGAGAGGTACGTGAGGTCGAGAGGCTGGGTAGACGAGGACGATGGCTTCAGCTTGGAGAAGGCTGCTGAGTACTTGGAGGACGAGGTCGCAGAGATAGCCCCGAACGCTGCGTTCGAACACAGCGTAATAGGCGGCTACTCGACCAAGGGATCGATAGCCACAGAGCTCGGATCAGTCATACGTGAGTACGATCCGAGTATAGTCTTCATAGGGAGTGACAACGTCGGACGTATAGCAACACCTGTCACGAGCGTCGGAGGCCGTGCAGCGAGCGCGGGCGACTACGACGTATACGTTGTACGTAAGCCGAAGCCCTCCGAGATCGAGGGTCTCTGATCTACCCTACGACACCAAGACTTTAGAGACCCGAAGCCGTTCTTGGAGTATGGTGGGGAGTAAATCCGCGACTCTGAAAGACTGTGACGCCGTCATAGACGTAGAGGACGAAGTCTGTTTCATGCCTATAATGAACGCGAAGAAGGAGCTCGACTCGTCGGAGCCGGGCGATCTGATAGCCATAAAGACGGGAAAGCCGTCGGAAGACTGCGACGAGGTCGAGTCGTGGGTCTCTAAGCTCGACGGCGGCGAGCTCGTTGAGATACGTGACTCCGAGTCAGGCGTAGTCGCGTATATAGAGCGTGTATGAATTAGACCAAGCTGACAGAGACTGCGAGGGACACGGTCACTCCGTTCACTGTCCCTCGATTCTCACTT
>JAXIOF010000035.1 GCA_034190545.1 Candidatus Afararchaeum irisae
CAGATGACGATAGCAGATGACCACATACATTTGTTTGTTGAGTGTGACCCAAAGTGGAGTCCTTCTGAGATAGCAAAACAATTCAAAGGGTATTCAGGGAGAGTATTACTGAAGAAACATCCTGAAATCCAAGACCAGTATTTCTGGAATAGTAGTTTCTGGAAGATAGGATATTTTGTCAGTACAGCAGGCAAGGTATCTGAAGAGACGGTCCGAAAATATATTGAAAGAAGCGAACATAGCTGACGCGATTCACCCACGGGTACAGTGACCCGTGGAACTCTCGTTGATTTTCTTTAGATTAGAGGAGTCCCGTCGGCTTGGGGTCCTAGCCGAGGACCATAGGGCGGCAGACCGTCACCGTCATCGTCACCGTTTTCGAAGTATCTTTTCTCGGAGTAATCGGTCGAACGTTCGACTGGAACACGTCCTATAGACTCTATCATCTCGACGTAGTCGTCGAACGAACGGAACTCTCCGTAGTCACCCCCCGCACGTTTGGTGATCTCCTCCGAGAGGAGTGTACCCATGAAGTCGTTGGCACCGCAGTCAAGCATCCTGAGTGCTTTTTGGTCTCCGAACTTCGCCCAGCTAGTCTGTATGTTGTCTATGTTGTCGAGGAAGAGACGTGAGACGGCGAAGAGTAGTTCGTCCTCGTCGTCGGATGCCCCCGACTCGACGAAGCCTCTCTCGTAGAGCGGCGTGTTCTCGTGGACGAAAGACAGAGGCACGAACTCCGTAATTCCTCCCGTCGAGTCCTGTAGGTCACGTACTCGTTTGAGATGTAGTACCCTGTGAGCCTCGTTCTCGACGTGTCCGTACATGATCGTCGCTGTGACACCGAGACCCGCCGAGACAGCCCCTTCTATGGCGTCGATCCAGCCCTGAGTACCTATCTTGTTGGGACAGATCACTTCCCTGACCTCGTCGACGAGTATCTCTGCCGCGGTGCCCGGCGCAGAGTCGAGTCCCGCGTCCCTGAGTCTCGTGTATACGTCTTCGTAGCTCCAGTCGGTTCCTCTCTTAGCGTGTGCCGCCTCCTCGGGCGTCATAGAATGTACGTGTACGCCGCCGACGTCCATCGCTTCTATCTGTTCGACGTATGTCCCGGGGCTCTTGGTGTACTCCGTCGTCGGAACGTATCTGACGCCGTCGTCCGTCGAGGATTCGAGTATCTCCCTGTGTTCGTCGTCGAGAGCGAAGGCGGGATGGAGACCGCTGACTGAACAGACCTCGTAGACTCCCATCTCGACTGCGTCCTCGACTATCTCCCTCGACTCGTCGGGCGTCTTCGTGAATCCGCGTCCCTCGTTTCCGACCTCGAACGCCTCAGAGGGGTCTTTGAAGTTACAGAAGAGACAGCCCGTGTCACACGCCGTCGTGACGTTGTTGTTTATGTTGGCGACGAATGTGACCTCGTCCCCGACGATCTCCCTCCTTCTCTCGTCCGCTGCCCCCAGAACCTTCTCTTTCCTGTCTTCGTCTATTCCCTCGACGTCGGTTCCAGTCGTGATAAGCTGGACGCCGTCATCGACACTGAGACGTTCGCCGTTGCGCGCCTTTTCGAGTGCGTTCCCGAACGACGAGCCGTAGTTCTCGGGGACGTGTTCGAAGTCGAAGTCTCGGAGAGAGGAGCTAGACATTACTCCCTGTGGGTCTTCGTGAAAGAAGAGTATCACGGTCTGTACCGGCTCACGCTCACGTACTTGACTCCGTCCCCGCTCGCGTCGCTTTCGGCTCCGACTACTCCGAATACCATCTCCTTTCTGACTCCGTGTGCGAGACGTACCGCGCGCGATAACTCGTGTATCTCGAAGACCTTGTCGGTCTTGACAGTGTCGACGAGTATCTCCGAGTGGGGAAGGTCTTCGACGTCGGTCACAGTCTCGTAGACACGGAACTCGGTTCCGAACTTGAAGCCAGTCTTGGGACACAGACCTCTCCCGCGTAGGTCGGAGTAGATTTCAAAGACTTCGTCTTCGGAGCGTTCCTCGATACCGCGTCTCACGTCCGGACTCAGATCTAAGATCCCGGAGTCGTCGAGATAGACGGCTTCCTCGGGCGAGAGCATGAGACGTCCGTCGTCCTCAGTCTGGCTTCCGTAGAAAGACGACGAGTAGACATCTCCGTACTCCTCGACTACAATCCTGTCTCCGACTACACGTCCTTCGAGATCCGACTCGGGGTACGGCTCAGTCCCTCCGTTCTCGTCCCATCTCTCGGCTCTGAAGTAGGTCACGTCGCCCTCGGAGTCGACGACACCGAGTATACTACCGCCGTCACCATCCCTGACGAGTTCGTCGACGCGTACGTGTCCGTCCTCGTCGGTGACACGAACCTCCTCCTTAGGCGACGTCTCCGACGGTAGCTTACCTCTTGGATAGACGTCGATAGAACTCTCGCCCGGACGGTGCTGTAGGTAGTAACCCCTCTCACGGAGATCGGAGTAGACCTCAAAGACGGTTGCGAAGTTATCTTCGAGCTTCGAGGCTTCCTCAACGAACTCATCGAATCCCTTGCCCTCGATGTCTTTTATCTTGCCGCGTCTCAGAAGATGTGCCGCCTCGACGAGGCTGAGACTCAGCTCCGAGTCCTCGGGACGTCCGTAGCCGCTAGAGCCGTAGAACCGGTTCCTCGCGTCATCGCCGAGTAATACGACGTTTTCGTCGGGTCGCAGTCTTGGTTTCACGTCGTTTAATACGTGTCTCACCATATATAGTCAACCCAAAGAGCTAATTCTGAGGCGTGATATACGTAGATAGATAAGATGGCTTCTGACATTTACCGGCTCAAGACTGAGATAGAGGAGGCGTATCCGAGCGACGAGCCCCCTTGGAAGGCGTACGGCAGGATACAGCTTAAGACGGGCGTCGACCTCGGATCGATAGGCGAAAACGACACGGTCTCA
>JAXIOF010000036.1 GCA_034190545.1 Candidatus Afararchaeum irisae
TGTTTGGTGGTTCGAGAGACGTAGTCTCTCGTCATCACGAAAATCGGAGATTTTCGAACGACACAGCCATCGGTGCGCCTGTTCGATAAATCAACGGGCAGACTACGCCCACAAGAACAGGTAGTGTCGTAAACCACAATATCCCAACGGCGGTCGGGAATCCTCGCCCTTCAGGGCGGGGAGGATGTCAAGTATATGTGCGAGCTCGTGAGCGAGGACTCCCTCCACCTCGTCGGAGTTAAGCCTGTTGAGGAGTTCCTGTGACACGACGACAGTTCCGGCTCCCTTGCGTCCGACCGCGAAGGCGTTCGGCACCCCCATCTTAGCCACCATCAGACGCGGCTTCTCTATTCCCATGTCGTTGGACAGCGACTCGACACGTCTGTGTATCTCGGGGGCTCGGTTCTCGGCGAGATCCTCGGCTCCTACGCTTCTGAGAGCCGCCCACTTACCAACCTTGTACTGAAAACCGACCAGTCCTATGCTTCCCACGAGAACTAATGGGAGCGAGACTCCAAAGACAGCCATCGCCACAGCGGCTGCAACAGCATACAGTGCAAAAAGGACTGATCCGGCTATTAGCATCCGAATCTTGAGTCCAAGATGTCGCATATCTGAGGCTTGTTACGTCACGCATAAATGAGTGGTGTGGGTACTGTTGTCACTCTCAGCTAACCAAAAGACTCGTGTCCCCACGGGTGAAACCGACTGTAATGCCTTCTCAGAGAGAGTTCGACACGAAGCTCCGAGAGCTGTCTAACTACGTCGAACGTATAGGCGACGAGGTAACAGGAGAGGTTGAGGGAGAGGCTGACGGGTCGCCTCTCCATGGCTACGAATGTGACCACGGAGGTCACAAGTACCGGATAATCGGGACTCAGGACTGGGAGTACTTTATACTGAGGTACTCTTACCAGATATACGGTGACTACGCCGTAGCCCAGAAGCTCCAGAGAGCGGAGGTACCTGAGGCGAGTGAAGACCAAGAGGTAAACATAAACGTCGATCTGACCGACCAAGACCTCCAGAATGCGAAACAGGAACTATACCAACAGCTTTCTCAGGAGAGCCAGGAGGAGGTGGCTCAGGTTCGACAGAAGATGATACAGATGCTCTCGACCCCCGAATCAGCGATTTCTTTCGTGCCTGATGACTCTCAGCAGATTCACGGGTTCAACATCGATAGAAAGATCTTCCCTTACTCAGAGAGATTCTGTCTCTCGGAGTTCAACCGCAGTGTTCAGACTGTGGTGAGCCTGGGTTTTAAAGGGGTTGAGTACCTCAAAAACAGCTACGGCATACGAAGTATTACTATCTCTCAGTCGAGCACGAAGCAGGATCATCTTCGAGACCCCGGCTTTCGGTAGGATTCGGTCTTGGATATCATCGTGGGAGTTATATATCGGAGCCAAGAAGGTTTAGAAGAGAGATGGACAGCCCGACCCGGATCCTGGTTGTCGACGACGACGAAGTCGCCGACTCCCTGGAACAGAGCCACAGCGGGTTCGACGTCGAAACCGCGTCGTGCTATACAGACTGTCTCGAACGGATAGTCTCGGTTGACTACGACTACGACTGCGTGGTCAGCGGCTACGGAGTACCCGGAGGAGATGGTGTCAAGCTACTCGAATCCGTGCGCGATAGGTTTCCCGATCTTCCCTTCATTCTGTACACTGACAGTGGCTCGGAGGAGATCGCTAGCAAGGCTATTTCAGCAGATGTCACTGACTACCTTACGAAAGACAGACACGCCGACGGTGATCCGGATCACGAGGCACTAGCCCGCAGGATACTCGGTGCAGTTGAGGATTACCACGCCAAAAAGGAAGACGGGGTAGGCGAGCATGACGCCTTGTCTCGGCGTATCGATCTGGATGGGGACGTAGATGTGGATGTTGACGTTGACGTGGAGACAGTCTCCCAGAGCCTCAAAGAGCCTATCGTCGCGGTCGATGCCACCGGTCAGATCGCGTTCGCTAACACGACATCCCGACTCGGCACCTGTTCCCCCTAAGTTACCCGCGGAGGCACGCGTAGTCCCTATGGAAGTGAAAGAAGACGGTTCGAGGATCGGGTCAGTAGTAGTCTGGCGCGACATCACCGAACGCAAACAGATGGAGTCCGAGCTTCGGAGACGTGAGAGGCAGTTCCGTGCTATGTTTGAGCGCCACAGTGCTCCCATGCTTCTGATCGAACCCGATACGGGTAGTATCCAGGAGGCGAACCAGGCGGCGGTCGAGTTCTACGGCTACTCAGACGACGAACTCACGTCGATGGGAATACAGGAGATAAATATTCTCTCCCCGGAACAGGTCGAGGAGGAACGTAAGAAGGCGGAGAGACAAGACCGCAATCACTTCATCTTTGAGCACGAGCTCGCTGACGGTGAGATCCGTACCGTCGAGGTACATTCGTCCCCGATCGAGTTAGAGGGCGACGAGCTTCTCTTCTCGATCATACACGATATTACCGAGAAGAGGAGACAGGAGAAAGTCAGAAAGCGGTTCGAACGAGCCATCGAGGAGACGGGACATGCCGTCTATATCACCGATGCAGACGGCGTGATAGAGTACGTCAATCCGGCGTTCGAACGTATAACAGGCTACACCACTGAGGAGGCTATCGGTAAGACGCCTCGTATTCTCAAGTCGGGAAGGATGGATGACGACTACTACGAGGAGCTATGGGAGACTGTGGAGTCGGGGAAGATATGGAGCGAGGAGATATACGATCAGCGGAAGTCGGGAGACATATACATCGCTCACCAGACGATAGCCCCGATCACTCAGGACGGAGAGATAACCGGATACGTCGCCATCCAGAATGATGTCTCAGAGCGTAAGGAGTACGAGCACGAGATAGAGAAAAAGAACAGACAGCTTTCGGTCATGGATCGTGTCCTCCGCCATAACCTACGTAACGACCTCAACGTCGTCAAGGGACACGCCGAGCTAATCAGGGATAGTGTCGGAAGAGGAGAAGATAGGAACTCCGTAGATATCAGATCCCATTCAGAAACGATCATAGACGAGACTCAACAGCTTCTCAGGACTGCCGACAAGCAGCGTGAGATCACGAAGCTTCTCGCCGATCCTTCGTCGGTAGGCGAGGTTGACATCGCGGCAATGATCGAGTCGAAAGTCGAGAAGTTCCGTGAGAAGTACCCCGACGCCGACATATCCGTGTCGGTCGCCGAGTCCGAGATTTCTGTCAGAGCCATACCCGAGATAGGAACCGCTCTTGAGGAGCTAATCGACAACTCGTTGTCCCACTCCGACCGGTCGACACCTAAGGTCGACGTAGAGCTAACACTCGACGAGGAAGAGGCTGTTGTCGAGGTCAGGGACAACGGTTCGGGAATCCCCGAGATGGAGAGGAAGGTTCTGACAGACAATGAGTCTATCGAGCCACTCTACCACGGAAGCGGTCTCGGACTCTGGCTCGTCAAAGAGATAATCGATCAGAGCGGCGGATCACTCGACTTCGACGAGAGGGAGTCTCGGGGAAGTACTGTCAGACTCCGTCTCGGACTACTTTAAGACAGGTCGAACCGGTCGAGCTTCATAACTTTACTCCATGCGTCGACGAAGTCCTCGACGAACTTCTCCTCCCCGTCATGGGAGGCATAGACGTCGGCGACGGCTCGGAGACGCGAGTTGGACCCGAAGACCAGGTCGACACGTGAACCCTTCCATTCGACCTCTCCGGTGTCTCTGTCACGTCCCTCGTAGACGGTCATGTTCCCGGACTCGCCCGACTCCTCCCACTCGACTCCGTTGTCGAGGAGATTCACGAAGAAGTCGTTTGTGAGCGTCTCGGGCTCTTCTGTGAAGACTCCCAGATCCGAGTCGTCGTAGTTCGCGCCGAGGGCTCGCATTCCGCCGACGAGAACCGTCATCTCGGGGACTGTCAGGCTGAGAAGCTCCGACCTGTCGACGAGTATGTCCTCAGGGCTTCTGTCTGCCCCGTCGCCGACGTAGTTACGGAAGCCGTCGGCATCGGGCTTGAGAGCCTCGAAGGACTCGACATCCGTCTGTTCCTGCTTCGCATCTGTCCTCCCGGGCTCGAACGGCACCTCTACGTCGTAGCCGGCTCTCTCAGCCGCCTTTTCGACAGCCGCGTTTCCGCCCAGAACGATCAGGTCAGCTAGCGACACCTTCTTTCCGTCGGAAGACGACGAGTTGAACTCGTCCTGTATCTCTTCGAGAGTCCCGAGTACGTCTTCGAGCTTCTCGGGCTCGTTGACCTCCCAGCCCTTCTGAGGTTCGAGACGTATACGCGCGCCGTTCGCGCCTCCACGTTTGTCACTTTCACGGTAGGTCGAAGCCGACGCCCAGGCGGTCTTGACTAACTCGGAGACAGACAGGTCGGAGTCGAGTATCTCGTCCTTGAGGTCGTCGATCTCCCCGTCGCTGATAAGGTCGTAGTCGGCATCCGGGATCGGATCCTGCCAGATCATCTCCTCGTCGGGAACCTCGGGACCGAGGAACCTCTCGGGGGGTCCCATGTCACGGTGGATCAGCTTGTACCACGCCTTAGCGAAGGCTTCCTGGAACTCGTCGGGGTTCTCCTCGAAACGCTCAAGAATCTCGCGGTAGTCGTCGTCTTTCTTGAGTGCGATGTCTGTCGTGAGCATCATCGGATCGACCTCCGACGAGGGATCGTGGGCGTCGGGGACGGTGTCGTGTGCACGGTCGTCGACGGGTCTCCACTGCCACGCGCCACCGGGTCCTTTGTGAGGCTCCCAGTCGTAGTCGAGGAGGTTGGCGATATAACCCATGTCCCACTGAGTCGGCGCGCTCGTCCACGGACCCTCTATTCCGCTGCTGATTGTATCTCCTCCCTTGCCCTCGCCGTACTCGTTCTCCCAGCCGAGTCCCTGCTGCTCGATTGGGGCTGCGGCGGGCTCAGGTCCGACGTAGTCGTCGGGGTCTTCGGCTCCGTGAACCTTTCCGAATGTGTGTCCTCCCGCTATGAGTGCGACAGTCTCCTCGTCGTTCATCGCCATACGGTCGAACGCCTGACGGATGTTCTTCGCCGAGCCTTCGAGGTCGGGCTCTCCGTTGGGTCCTTCGGGATTGACGTAGATGAGACCCATCACGGTGTTTCCGAGAGGGTTACGGAGCTCGCCTTCCTCGTCGAAACGGTCCTCGGAGGTGACCTCCCACTCGTCCTCGGGACCCCAGTCGACCGCCTCGTCGGGCTCGAAGTCGTCCTCACGTCCTCCCGCGAATCCGAATGTCTCGAACCCCATCGACTCTAAGGCGACGTTCCCCGCTAGGACTATTAGGTCAGCCCATGAGAGCTTGCGTCCGTACTTGTGCTTGACGGGCGAGAGAAGCCGTCGCGCCTTGTCGAGGTTGACGTTGTCGGGCCAGCTGTCGAGAGGCGGGAGACGTTGACGTCCTCCAGACGCTCCTCCGCGACCGTCTACGGTACGGTAGGTGCCGGCGCTGTGCCACGCCATACGGATGAAGAGAGGACCGTAATGTCCGTAGTCAGCGGGCCACCAGTCCTTCGAGTCAGTCATTACTTCCTTGATGTCTTCCTTCACGGCGTCGAGGTCGACTGACTCGAACTCCTCAGCGTAGTCGAAGTCTTCATCGTACGGACTGACGTCACGTGCGTTCTTGTCGAGAATACTCAGGTCTAGCTGGTCAGGCCACCAGTCTTGAGGTGACTTCCTCATATACGTAATAATTACCGGAACCCACATCAAACCACCGGAAATCCGCATAATTTACCGGTTTTTTGGCGGGGTCACGGCTGTCGGTTCGCGTGAGACTGGGGCTGAGAAGGTCAGTCCGTCTTCGTCCTTAGCCAGACTGTCGTAGACAGGCTGTAGACAAAGACGACTCCGAAGACAGCCTTTACGACGATCTCTCCACCGCTCGCAGTCGCTCCGACGAATCCTATCAGGCTTCCGACTGCCGCGAGTCCCGAGACGTATAAGGCGGTTGTGGACATTGCGTCTTTCTTCTGTCCCTCGTCGGCGCTTCTAAGGACTCCCGACTCGGTGAAGCCGCGTGATCTCAGACCTATCCCCATGTAGAAGAGTGAGACGACTCCGACGAATCCGGCTGCGATATATACGGGTGACGAGATGCTCGGAACTACGCCGGCTAAGAGAACCCCGAGTAAGAGAAGAACCGTACCCATTACTTTGCTAGTGTTCATCGGACTGTGCGTGGGAGACGGAGACGTGGCTTTGATTAAGTTAATCTAAAGCCTTCCGACGTCTTCGACACTCACACTCTCGACGTCGTCGACGTCTCCGAAAGCTTCCTCGACCGCCTCAGTACCTCCCGCCTCGTCGGGGACGACGACGGTCACTATGAGTGCGGTAAGACCGAATGCGACGTCCTCGGTGTCGACGTTGCTTATCTTGGCGTTCTCGGGAAGAGTCCCTTCGAGTCTCTCTCTGAGACTGTCGAGGTCGACGTCGGGACTCGTTGGCATAACCTTGATCTGAGCAGCTACCTTAGCCATATTATCACGGTCCTACGAATCCGCAGTCGGGGCACTTGTACTTGTTACCCTGTTTTCTGCAGTTCGAACAACGGTAGATCTCGTGTCCGCATTCGGGACAGTTGAACTGAGCGTATCCCGTGCCGACTATAGTGATGCCACACGAGACACAGCTCTTGCGCTGATCCTGTTCTGCTTGGCTCATAGAAGGAGATTCGTCGGCTCAGTTGATAAGGTTTTATACCTGACTTTACTTCATCGCGGGACTCTCGCGGTCTCCCCAGTCGTCGAGGAAGGCTTCGAGTCCCTCGTCGGTCTTGGGATGCTCGAACATGCCGTCGAGCACACTAGGCGGAAGTGTAGCGACGTCTGCGCCCATCTTAGCCGACTCCTTGACGTGTTTGGGATGTCTTATGCTTGCTACGAGTATCTGAGTCTCGAAGTCGTATGAGCCGTAGATCTGGGATATCTCGTCTATCAGACCCATTCCGTCGTGTCCTATGTCGTCTATCCTGCCGACGAAGGGCGAGACAAATGTCGCGCCGTTCTTCGCGGCGAGGAGAGCCTGGTTGGGCGAGAAGACTAGTGTGACGTTGGTGTCTATGCCCTCTGCGGTGAGTGTCTTGAGTGCCTTCATTCCTTCACGTGTCATCGGGAGCTTGACTGCGATGTTGTCCCCCCACGTGTCGTACTCGCGCGCCTCTTCTATCATCCCCTCGGCGTCGGTCGCGATGACCTCGACGCTTATGGGACCCTCGACGAAGTTGTCGAGTTCGCTTATTATCTCGTCGTACTCCCGTCCCGTGTCGGAGACGAGAGACGGGTTCGTCGTCACACCATCTACGAATCCGAGTTCGTGTGCCTCACGTACCTCTTCTACGTCTGCTGAGTCTATGAAGAACTTCATTATGTATCGTACCTGTTTGGCTGTCTTACTTAAAGTAACTCCTTTGCCGACTCGACTATGTCTTCTGCCGTGAGACCGTACGCCTCGTAGAGTTCGTCGGGAAGACCCGACTCCCCGAAGGTGTCGTCGACTCCGACACGTCTGATAGGAACGGGACATCTCTCTGTGACAGTCTCGGCGACCGCGCTTCCGAGTCCTCCTATCACAGAGTGATCCTCGGCGGTGACTATGCCTTGCGTCTCCTCGGCGGCTTCTACCACCAGATCGTCGTCGAGGGGCTTTATCGACGGCATGTTGATGACACGAGCGTCTATACCCTCGTCGGCGAGCTTCTCTCCCGCCTCTATCGCCTCGTGGAGCATGGCTCCGTGTGCGATTACGGTCACGTCGTCTCCGTCTCTCATCACGGTACCCTCGCCTATCTCGGGGTCGTGGTCGTCGTCGAATACTACCGGAACGTCCTCACGTATCAGACGGAAGTAGACCGGACTGTCGTCGTCTGCGATCTTCTCGACGTACTTCTCAGCCTCGACTGCGTCGCCGGGCGAGATGACCTTCATGTTGGGGAGAGTCCTGTATATCGAGACGTCCTCTATCGCCTGGGCACTCTCTCCGTCCTGTCCCGTGATGAGACCCGCGTGGCTTCCCGCGACGGTCACGTTGAGGTCGTTCCTCGCTATCTGGTTCCTGACCTGTTCGAAGCCCCTCTCGGTGAATATAGCGAATGTGCTCGCGAACGCGGTCTTTCCTGTCGATGCCATTCCCGCGGCGGTCACCATCATGTCCTGTTCTGCGATACCCATGTTGAACCAACGGTCGGGGTTCTCGTCCTTGAACCACGCGCCTCGTGTCGATCCCGCGAGGTCGGCGTCGAGAGCTACGACATCTTCTCTCTCTCTTCCAAGCTCTACGAGACCGTATCCGTATCCGTTCCTCGTCGGCAGTTCGTCGTGTTCAGAAGGTGGTTTCGACATCATCTATATCTCCTCCGCTTCTTCCTCGAATCCGAGTTCCCTGAGTCCTTTCCTGAGCTGTTCGTCGTTCGGTGCCTTTCCGTGGAATCCCGAGAGCTCCTCCTCCATGAACGAGATTCCCTTGCCCTTCGTCGAGTGGGAGATTACCACGGCGGGCTCGTCGTCGCGGTTCTCGTCTATATCCTCGAACGCCTCACGTATCGAGTCGAAGTCGTGTCCGTCACAGTCGGTGACGTACCAGCCGAACGACTCGAACTTGTCGTCGAGAGGCTCTATCGTCTTCGACTCCTCGACGGGACGGTCGTTCTGTACTCCGTTGTTGTCGACGACTACGGTGAGGTTGTCTATCGACTTGTCTCCCGCGGTCATAGCCGCCTCCCAGACGGCACCTTCCTGTACTTCTCCGTCTCCGAGCATCGCGTAGACGTGGTAGTCAGCACCGTCGAGCTTGCCCGCGAGCGCGATACCGTTGGCGAACGACAGACCCTGTCCGAGCGACCCCGACGAGAAGTCGACACCGGGTATCTTCATGCTAGAGTGCCCCTGGAGTAGCTCGTCGAAGCCGCGGAACTTCATTAGCTCGTCGTCGGAGAAGAAGCCCTGTCTCGCGAGGACGGAGTAGTAGGCTGGGCAGGCGTGTCCCTTGCTGTAGATTAGCCTGTCCCTGTCGCCTGCGTCGGGATTTTCGGGATCGACATCTAGCTCCTCGTTGTAGAGCCAGATCAGCATCTCGGTCGCCGAGAGCGACCCTCCGGGATGTCCCGACCCCGCTGCGTTCGTCATCTTGAGTATCTCCTTACGTGTCTGTCTAGCTCGCTCTTCGTAGTTCTCGTAAGCTGTTTTCTCTTTCTGTGTCATTGTTTCTCCTCGGCTGCGTTTCTTATGTCTCTCATGGCTTCTGCCGGGCTGTCAGAGCCGAATATAGAAGAGCCGGACACGAGTACGTCGACACCAGCCTCGACGCAGTCGCGTGCGTTCCCGACTCCCACTCCGCCGTCGATCTCTATCTCGACGTCCGACTTCGAGTCTATCTCCTCGACCTTGTCGAGTACACCCGGGAGGAACTCCTGTCCTCCGAAGCCGGGGTTGACCGACATCACGAGAACGCGGTCGAGGTCGCTCAGAACTTCGTCTAAGACGGTCGCAGGAGTCGCGGGGTTTATCGCCACACCCGCGTCCATGCCTTCGTCGTGTATCCTCTGTACAGTTCTGTGGAGATGGACACACGTTTCCTCATGGACTGTGAGAGTATCGGCACCCGCGTCGGCGAACTCTGATATGTAGTCGTCGGGATTTTCTATCATCAGATGGGTGTCGAAAGACAGATCTGTGACCGGGTCGAGCGAGTCGAGAACGAGGGGACCGAACGTGATGTTGGGAACGAAATGACCGTCCATGACGTCGAGGTGTAACATGTCGGCTTCCTCGACTTTCTCGACCTCATCGGCGAGATGTGAGAAGTCTGCTGAGAGTAACGATGGTGCTATCTTGACCATATAGGTAGTTACTAATCCGTCTCAGCACCACTTTAAACAACCGTTTTGAGGGGTGTATGTCAAGCTCTGACCAACACCAATACACCATCAGTGTCTACCACTCCTGTCTACCACCACCAGTTTGATCTGTCTTCTCGTCGTACACCGGGTATGCAGCCGAGCAAGTTCATTTGGTGGGCGTCCGAGGACAAGGATCAGCTACACAAGTTCGAGGACATATGCGATGAGAGAAACTGGGTCTCACGCCACGGAATACAGGACTTCCTTCTATCCCAGCTTCCCGGTGAACCCGACAAGGTACGTATGGAGGTTCCGACCGACTACTGGAGCGACATAGAGAATCCTCACATCGACACCGCGGGAGAGATCGACCTACTCGAACTCGAAGGCGTCGCGCATTACCCCGAGAAGAAGATAGAGTTCGAGACAGTTACTAAGATGGTGAAGGACGACGAAGACCCGTCGATAGACTGGAAGGTCTGGAAGATGCAGAAGAAGTATCCCTGATATGAACGGAGAAGATCCCGACGAGGTGATAAGAAAGATACGCGAGGTCGAGATACAGGGAGCGACCTCAGTCGCAAGAGAGGGAATCCGTCTTCTGCGACGTATGGAGGAAACAGGAAGGAGCCGCGACGAAGTCGAGGACGTAGCCGAGAGACTCCGGGAAGCACGTCCGACTGAGCCACTTCTGTTCAACTCGCTCGACATGGCTCTCGGTCGACAGGAGAGCTACGACGCCATACTCGGACACATAGACGAGTCGCGTGACGAGATAGTATCTAACGCTAACGCTAACGCTAACGGAAGAGGGATTCTCGAGGACTCCGAGGTGGTCTACACACACTGTCACTCGTCTACAGTCACACGTGTTCTGAAGCAGACATACCGAGACACCGACTTCGAGGTACGTGCGACAGAGACACGTCCCCTATACCAGGGAAGAGAGACAGCCAGAGAGCTGTCGAACAGCAGTATTCCGACGAGTCTCTACGTCGACTCGGGGGCGCGTCTCGCACTCGAAGGCGTCGGAGAAGACCCAGCCGACGTGATGTTGATAGGTGCCGACGCTGTCGGATCGAGAGGCAACGTCATAAACAAGATAGGAAGCCGTGTCTTCGCAAACGTAGCCGACTCGCTCGACGTTCCTGTCTACGTACTCGCCGACTCGTGGAAATACCTCCCCGATGTCGAGGAAGAAGTCGAGAGACGTCTTGAGAGACGTGACCCCGACGAAGTCTGGGAGGAGGCACCCGACGGGGTCGATGTCGTCAACTACGCCTTCGAGTTAGTGCCTAACGACGTCTTAGAAGGGATAGTCACTGAGATCGGAGTTATAGAGCCCGGTGAGTTCGGGGAAAGAGTAGAGTCGGAGTATCCCGAACTCGCTTAGGCTTAAGCCATTATCGAGGCAAGGTCAACCTCCTCTTCGAGGAGCTCGTGCTCGTGTCCCTCGATGTCCATCTTGTCCTCTATTATCTTCGTGAGCTTTCCGACGGGACGTACGTTTCCTATGAGTATCGCACCGATGAGACGTCCGTCCTTGTAGCACAGTCTTCTGTACTCCTTCTCGCCGTACCTCCTCGACTCGTAGGTGTCAGCCATCGGCGGGCTTCCGAGCGATATGAACGGCATCGAGAAATGGGCGACCGAGTAGGTTGAGACGAACTCGAATGCCTCGGCGTCGTCGGGGTTGAGCATGTTCTTCGCGGCGCGCTCGCCCTGTGCCATCGCTGAGTCCCAGGAACCGTTCGTCTTGTACTCCTGTGTAATCGGATCGTAGAATTCGGCTATGTCTCCCGCGGCGTAGATGTCCTCGTCCTTCGTCTGGAGTGTCTCGTCGACGACTATGCCGTCGTTTGTCTCGACCTCGGTTCCCTCCATGAGATCGGTGTTGAGGTCGAGTCCTATACAGACGCCGGCTATGTCACAGTCGTAGACCTCTCCCGAGGTTCCGACACACTCCTCGACGCTTCCCATGCGGTCGACTCCGAACCTCTCGACGCCCTCCTGGAAGACGGGCTCGACTCCTATCGATCTTAGCTCGTCGTGGATTATCTCAGCGCCGTCCTTGTCGATGCCGTACCTCCACCATCTGTCTCCTCTCATGAGATACTTCGCGTCGACGTCATTCTCCCCCATCGCGTACGCGAAGTCTATACCGAGGAGACCCGCTCCGACTATGACGCCCGAGTCGGCTTCCTCGGCGTCTCTCCTTATTCTGCGCGAGTCGACGAAGGTCCAGAAGTTGTGTATTCCGTCGGCGTCTCCGTGTGGTACGGGAAGGTTCCACGGCTTACCTCCCGCTGCGACGAGGAGCTTGTCGTACTCGACTGTCTCCTCGTTGTGGAGTATGACCTGGCTGTTGTCGTTGTCTATCCTGTTGACACGTGTGTTGAGCATCAGGTCGATGTCGTTCTCGTCGTACCACTCCTCGTCGTGCATCCTGATCTCTTCCTCGGGCATCTTGCCCTTGGCGTACTCCTTTATGTTTATACGGTTGTAGAGCGGCTCGGGCTCGTCGGTAATAACCGTGATCTCTGCGGAGTCAGACTCCTCCCTAAGCGTCTCTGCCGCGGTCGATCCCGCGATTCCGTCTCCGATAATTACGTATTCAGACATTCGTATTGTTCGGAAGTACCTTCATATATATATATTAATTGGTATGTTCCTGTGTGCCAGTGTGACTTACCACAGGCTGTCAGTCTATCGACTCGAAGAATCCCTCGGGCGGCTCAGTGGGTGTCCAGTCTCCTTCCTCGACGACTACGGGAGTGATCTCGCCCTCTACCGCAGGATCGTCGTCACCGTTCTTGTAGACCTCGAATCCGACAGTGAAAGAAGTCTCTCCTGTCTCTTCGACCCGAGCCACGACCTCGATCTCATCGTCGTATCCTAAGGCGTCGTTGTAGTTAGCCTCGGCGTTGGCTCTGGGTATGTCATAGCCCTCGTCATGGAGTCGGTCGAGCGACCAGCCCGCCTCTCTCAGAAGCTCCATCTCTGCGTCCTCGAAGTACCTGAAGACGCTCGCGAAATGTATCTGTCCCGAGGCGTCGGTGTGTCTCCATCTCACTCGTGTCGAAAACGTGTGTTCCATGTAGTCGGCTTTGGCGAGACACGACTTATCTACTTCGGAGAGTGTCCACCGTATAAGATATAGTTAGAAACCGTACCGGTCGTGTGCTTCGTCTATTTGGAGTATTTCGAGGACACCCACCTCGCTGTTGTCTTCGTATATATCGTAGAACGCCGTCCAGGTACGACCAATATGCATCCGGTAGCGGTCATCACCGTCGATAGGAAGACGTTCTTTATCACCCAGTCCAGCCCCCGGATAAGGGTCATCGGCGAGATATCCGAGGTTCTCACGTATTATCCGTTCAGTTTTCTCGTCGACAGCTTCGAGAACCTCCTCAACGTCCGGGTGGAGGAGTACTGTATAGTCGTCAGACATCGTCAAGCCCAACAAACTCCTCACGGGACGCGTCCATCTCCTCGAAACGCTCGGCAAGCTCCTTCCGTCGGCGCTCTCTGGCAAGCGACTTCAGAAGATCATCGTATGTCTCCCCCGGCTCCTTGAGTTCGTGAAGCTCCTTGCGTGTTTCCTCAGTCACCGGAATCCGCTTATCAGCCGACATCTCTGTCAGTACGTACAGGACTAACATGCTTAACAGTTGCGTTGAGAACCAGACATAGACTGATTACTTCCGACATGGAGAATAGTACTACATCCATCCTATTTCAAGGATCGAGTCCGTCCGTTTCTGGTTCTAAAGACGACACAGATCCCTTCCATGGAGAAGGGTCTGTGAGTAAGATTACCCGACATCGTTATTACCACTCGGTAACATCCGACAGTCTTAAGCCATCCTGGAGACATCTAAGACTGTATGTCAAGTCTTCTCACAGACGACTTCGGTCGTGAGGTCACCGACATACGTATATCACTCACCGACCGATGTAACTTCGACTGTTTCTACTGCCACAACGAGGGGTTGGGGGACACGAGGGGTCCTAGGGAGCCACAGGAAAACGAGATGTCGACCGCCGAGGTTCTACGTATAGCACGGATCGCACACGAGTTCGGGATACGTAACTTCAAGATAACTGGTGGGGAGCCGATGCTCAGAGATGACTTGGAGGAGATTGTCGGCGGTATAGCCGACCTTGAAGGAACCGAGGTCAGTATGACGACCAACGGGACTTACCTCGCGGGTCGCGCCGAGGCACTCGCCGAGAGGGGTCTCGAACGCATAAACGTCTCTATGGACACCAACGACCCCGAGGAGTTCAGGGACGTCACCAAGGGAGGAATAGAGAGGGTCTACGACGGAATAGACGCCGCTCTCGACGCCGGACTCGCACCCGTGAAGCTCAACATGGTGATGGCGAAGCCGATGCGTCCGTACCTCGACGACATGATAGAGTACGTCACCGACAACGACGGTCTGCGTCTCCAGATAATCGAGTACATGCCCGAGATAGCCGGGATGCCCGAGTTCCACGTCGAGATAGACGAGGTCAAGTCTCTCCTCTCACGGAGAGCCGACGGAGTCACGACGAGAGAGATACACAACAGGTCGCGTTACGAGATAGACGGAACAGTCGTCGAGGTCGTCGATCCCGTCGAGAACCCCGAGTTCTGTGCCAACTGCCACCGTATACGTGTCACACATTCGGGCGGTCTCAAGGGCTGTCTCAACAGGAACGACGATGTTGTCTCGACCCTCGGAGCTACCGACGACGAGCTCAGAGATAAGTTCAGAAAGGTCGTCGCTGACCGTGTTCCCTACTACGGAGAGTACATGGTAAAGGACGACGACGGAAACTGGGTCAGGAACCCCGAGTACGAGGACGGTGACGCCGACGACGGGTCTGACACCGACGACATACTTAAGCTTCCGGTCATAAACTAACTCTATGCGACTCTTCGTATCGGTCGACCTACCCGAGAAGCTTGAAGATGCCTTCAGAGATCTTCAGTCTGACCTCAGAGAGACTGGTGCCGATCTCAGCCTAGTCGACCCCGAACAGGCACATATAACGATGAAGTTCCTCGGAGACACCGACCCAGACAGGCTCGACGAAATCGAACGGATTCTCGACGACGCGACCGAGGGATTCTCGTCCTTCGAGGCGACTGTCGAGGGCACCGGAGTCTTCCCGAGCCGTGACTTCATAAAGGTAGTCTGGGCTGGCGTGTCCAAGGGCTCCGAGAGTCTCTCAGAGATACACGACGGTCTCGAAACGAGGTTCGTAGAGTCGGGCTTCGAGCCCGAGAGCCACGACTTCACGCCACACATAACTCTAGCGAGGGTACAGACGGGGAAGGCGAAGAGTCAGATAAACAGCTTTCTCGACCGTACACGCCGCAGAAGCCTCGGAAGCTTCGAGGTCAGATCGGTACGTCTCAAGAAGAGCGATCTCGGTCCGAGAGGACCCGTCTACGAGACAGTCTACGAGTCGAACCTGTAGCTCTTCCAAGGTTCTGAGAACGAGTAGGAGGCTTTATATGACCATAGGAACAGTTGTAATACATGAGCAGTGAAACCAAAGCCCGGCAGGGGATATTACCCGGCTGGATCAGAGCGAGAGTCCCTTTCCGTTACTTCATGGGTGTCACACTCGTCGGAACGTATATACTCATGGTCTTAGGCTCCTACGTCAAAGCTATAGGAGCCGGACTCTCGTGTCCTGACTGGCCCACGTGTTACGGGACTTGGGTGCCTTTCCTCGACCCCAGCATAATAAGCAACTCGCCCTACACGGCTCTACAGATATTCACCGAGTGGGCACACAGAGGGCTCGCTATGGTAATGGGGTTCATGATAATCGGCGCAGCCATCGCAGCGTGGAGGCTGGGACGTGAGCGCGCAGTCGTCTGGTCTTCGGCAGTCGCGGTTCTCCTTCTGCCGTTCCAGATAATACTTGGGGGACTCACAGTCACCGAGAATCTCAAGCCGATAATAGTCACGGCGCATCTCGGTACAGCTACTATAATACTCGTAAGTCTGACTGTGGCTACTGCACTGGTGTGGAAAAATGAGACTCAAAAATCTACTGAGACACAAAGACGGACACAGACTTGAAAGCATAGACACAGCCGGGGAGAAGGGGCTGACGGATCTTCTAGCTCTCACGACAGTAGCGACTTATGTAGTCATAATACTCGGTGCGACGCTCGCAATCACCGACATCGCTTCTGTGTGTCAGACCTGGCCCACGTGTAACGGAAGGCTCGTGGTCTTTCCGTGGGAGGGAAGCCTCTTCGTGGTCTGGGGGTACAGGCTGACAGTCCTCGTGACGGGTATCCTCGTGGGAGCCACAGCAGTAACTTCCTGGCTCGTCGACGCGAGACCTCGTGTCAGAGTCGCCCTTCTGTTCGCTCTGGTCGCGTATCCCGTTCAGTCTTCGATAGGTGGAGTCCTCGCGACCTCGGATATACCCAGGCTTCCCGCTATACATCTCGGGATCGCGATGTCGATATTCACCGCACTCCTTCTGAGTCTGACGTGGAGGCTCGACTCGAACGTAGATCCCGACGAGATAGACAGCGACACCGAGGATCTGTCGGAGGAGACAGCAGAAGAGGGCTGGGGTCATCCTTCGAGCCTCACGGAGAGGATAACGATGACTCTGAGAGCGTACTACAAGCTAACAAAGCCGCGCCTGATGTGGCTCCTGTGTCTCGTCGCGCTCGCGGGTATCGGCTTAGCTGTAGGAGGATCGGGCGAGTCGGTCAGCACCGTCACTGTCGCCGCGACCCTCGTCGGCGGAGTCCTGTCGATAGGATCGAGTGGTACCTTCAACCAAGTCCTCGAACGTGAGGTCGACCAGAAGATGGACAGAACATCGGGAAGACCCTTAGTTGACGGCGTAGTCCCCGTACGTAACGCCGTCGCCTTCGGTCTCGTCTTAGGAGTCGCGTCGCTCGGCGTCTTCGTCGTCTACGTCAACGTCCTCGCCGCGGTTCTCGACTTCATAGCCATACTCTTCTACACATTTGTCTACACGGTGGTTCTCAAGCCCAACACGACACAGAACATAGTCATAGGCGGCGCGGTCGGAGCACTTCCCGCACTCATAGGCTGGTCGGCGGTCACCAACACCATAGGGGTTCCCGCAGTCGTACTCGGCGCGGTCATATTCCTATGGACACCCGCCCACTTCTACAACCTCGCGCTCGCGTACAAGAAGGACTACGAGAGAGGCGACTTCCCGATGCTTCCCGTCGTCAGAGGCGAGAGAGTTACACTCAGACACATACTCCTCTACCTCGGCGCGACTCTCCTCTCAGCGGGAGTTCTGGGTGCTGTAGCTCCCGTCGGATGGCTCTACGGAGCTACGACAGTCGTACTCGGCTCCGTCTTCATCTGGACAGTACTCCGTCTCTACAGGGAACAGACGAAGAAAGCCGCCTTCCGGTCTTTCCACGCCTCTAACATCTACCTCGGAACACTTCTGATATCCATAGTCGTCGAGACACTCGTGATATAAAAATGACATCCACAGACTCGAACAACGGCGTTGAGTGGCTCGATCTTTCGAGGATCAGACCACGTAAGTCGACTCTCGTCTGGGGAGGGCTTATCACAGCCGCCGAGATACTCGTCTTAGGATTTTACTACAGTCTTCCGGGAACATCTATGACAACAATACGTCATAACATCTACCCGTTCGTCTGGATAAACGTCGGACTCTGGGCTGTTGTACGTACGGAGCCCCGGACGTCAGCCGGAGGACGTTACAGATACCTAGCAGCCGGAGCCTCTTTGGTCTACTTCGTGCTTCTGATGTACTTCGGTGGTCTCTTCGACTTCAACCCAGTCGGCTACGGCTTCAGTATCAAGTGGCTGTCTCCGGGATGGGGACCCGCTGTCTACTACTCGGGCGAGACCTTCTGGATAAACCTAATACCGTTCAAGACGTTCGGATACGCAGTCCTGTCGTATCTCGTCTACTCGACGGTTCTCGACACCTCGAAGTCGGTCGTCTCGGGGGTCTTCGGTCTCTTCTCGTGTGTAAGCTGTACCTGGCCCATATTCACTGCAGCACTCACGTCGGCTCTCGGAACCGGATCGGCTCTCACGACTACGATCTACTCGTGGTCGTACGGTCTGTCGACTCTCGTCTTTCTCACAGCCGTAGCCCTCCTCTACTGGAAACCCTACTAGACAAGACAAGACTTACGTTAGTAGAAGTAAACAGTCAGACATGGAACAGACCGCCGAAACACAGACACAGACACAGACAGAGAGGGAGACTGAGACGGAGGTATACGCCGAATGTCGAAGCCGATGTCGATAGAGGTCACAGACCTCCGGAAGTCTTACGGGGACAGGCTTGCTCTCGACGGAGTCTCATTCTCAGTCACAGAGGGCGAGGTCTTCACCCTTATAGGACCTAACGGAGCCGGAAAGACCACACTCGTGAGATGTCTCACCGGAAGCCTGAGACCCTCGGGAGGCGAAGCCACTGTACTCGGAGAGCCGCCTTCCGACACCGACAAGACACGCATAGGTCTTCTGCCTCAGGACTTCAACCCGTCGGGTCTTCTGACGCCGCGTGAGATAGTCGAGTACTACGCGGGTCTTTATCCCGAGTCGGAGACTGCCGACGCCGAGGAGGTTCTCGAAAAGGTGGGTATACACGCTTCGGCGGATTCGAGGTACTCGAATCTCTCGGGAGGACAGAAGAGACGGACATGTGTGGCTTCGTCGCTCGTAAACGACCCCGATCTACTCTTCCTTGACGAGCCGACGACGGGAATCGACCCCGACGGACGGCGGTCTATGTGGGAGTTAATAGAAGACCTCGCCGAGTCGGGAACTACGGTCTTCCTCACGACACATTACATGGAAGAAGCCGAGTACCTCGCCGACACTGTGGCTCTCATAGACGACGGAGAGATAGTCGAGATAGACGATCCCGACGCCCTCATACGTGAGTACGGAGGAGAGAGTAGGCTCGAAGTCAGCCTAGGGACTCAGAGTCGAGACATCTCGGAGCTAGAGTCAGACGGTTTCTCCGTAGAGGTCGACCCTGACACCCAGACAGTCAGGTTCGAGGAGATAGACCCGACTACGATAGGCGAGGCTGTCGAGCTACTTGAGTCGTCGGGGATAGAGTACGACGAGCTCGTCTGGAAACAGCCCGACTTAGAGGATGTCTATCTCAACCTCACGGGTTCGAGGTTCGGAAGTAAGATGGGTGACGGAGAAGAGGGAGGTGTCGAAGCGTGATCTCGGCGCGACGTATCGCATCCGAGGCTAAGGCTTCTTGGAGAACCTTCATCCGGAAACGTGCCGCTGTCTTCTTTACATTCGTCTTCCCCATAATGCTCGTCGGGTTACTCGCCGCCGTGGTGAGCACACAGGTCGCCTCTGGGGCAGGGGGTCTCTTCTCAAAGCCCGTGGGGTACTACATACCCGGATACCTCGCTATAGTCGTCCTCTTCACGCCGATGGAGAGGATGGCGAGCACAGTCGCGATCTACGACGAGGAGAGGCAGTTCGAGAAGCTGTCGAGCACTCCTCTCTCGGCGTTCGAGTGGCTCTTAGCACACAGTCTCGTAGTAACGGCTCTTGTCTCGGGAGCGAGTCTCCTCATACTCGGCGTCCTCCTCGTCGTCACCTCGGCGGATATAGTAGTTTCGCCATCACTCATGGTATTCGTTCCTGCGGGAGTCTTCGTCTTTTCGGGGATCGGTGCTGTGATAGGAAGCTTAGCCGACTCACAGGACGGTGCTATCGCCGCCGGAAACGCACTCTCATTTCCGATGATAGTCCTCTCAGAGACCTTCGTGAGCCCCGACCTCGTTCCCGAACCCATACAGCCTCTGATAGACATACTGCCGCTCACCTACTTCTCACGCGGTGTGAGAGCCGCGACATACGAGGGAACGTCTTACGCGGTGAGTCTGGGTGTTCTCTTAGCCATCGCCGTCGTCGCCTTCGGTGCAGGCGTCCACCTACTCCCGTGGAGAGAGGACTGAGACCAAAGGGAATTTTTATGGTTCGGCTTCTGTTATCACAGCCCGTGATGGAAAGATCGGATAGCGCAAACGAGGCGGTATCTGTAACCGGAGACGGAGACGGAGACGGAGACGGGGGCAGGTGTTAAGGAGATGTCCCAGACCTCCCGTATCCGAACCCTCGTGGTCGACGACAGTTCTTTTTTCGCCAACATGCTCTCAGAGGAGCTTGAGGAGAAGTACGGAATGGAGACCTTCTGTGTCACAAGCGGGAGCGATGCCCTCGGAATGCTCTCTGAGACCGACATAGACTGTGTCGTGAGTGACTACGACATGCCGGGTATGGACGGACTCGAACTACTTCAACGTCTCCGCGAGAGAGGTATCGAGATACCGTTTCTCCTGCTTATGGGAAGAGGCGACGAGGAGGTCGCGAGTGAGGCGTTCAGCGGCGGCGCGACCGACTACCTCCTCAAGCTTGAGATAATGGAGGACAACGAGTACAGACGTCTCGCCAACACGATCGAGAACGCCGTCTCACAGCACCAGACACAGAAGAAGTACGAGCTACTTCTGAGTAACACTCCCGACTACATAGCCCAGATAAGCCGAGACGGTGAGCTTCTCGCCGTGAACCCGGCTATGACGGACGCATTCGGCGAGAAGGAGTCGGATCTCATCGGAGAGTCGGTATCTGACCTGATGCCCGAAGGAGTCGGAGAGATGAGGCTTGAGATGGGACGTGAGGTCATAGACGAGAAAGAGACGAAGACCTACGAGGACAGCTACGAGGGAAGGTACTTCCACAATATATTCGTCCCCGTCGATCTCCACGGTGAGGAAGAGAGCTTCCAGATGATCTCACGTGACATAACACGCAGGAAGGAGCGTGAGAAGGAGCTAGAGCTTCAGAACGAACGCCTCGACGAGTTTGCGAGTGTGGTCTCACACGACCTCCTCAATCCCCTCAACGTCGCACAGGGACGTCTCGAGTTAGCGCGCGAGACGGGAGACGACGACGAGTTCGACGAGGTCGAGGAGGCTCTCGAGAGGGTCGAGAACATAGTCAGCGACGTCCTCGACCTCGCACGTCAGGGTCAGACTGTCGGAGAGACCGACGAAGTAAGTCTCAAGGAGACTGTGAGGCAGGCATGGAGAAACGTACATACGAAGGACGCCTCAGTCGAGATAGACGACAGACTCGGAACCGTTTCAGCCGACGAGAGCCGTCTGCGTGAGGCACTCGAAAACCTCTTCAGGAACTCGGTCGAACACGGCGGCGACGACGTCAGCATACACGTCGGAAGCATAGAGAACGGATTCTACGTCGAGGACGACGGTGAGGGAATATCGGACGAAGAGAGGGAGAACGTCTTCGACCACGGCTACACGACTACCGACGAGGGCACCGGGTTCGGTCTGTCGATAGTCGAAAGTATCGTCGAGGCACACGGATGGGAGATCGAACTCGAAAGCTCGGACCTCGGCGGTCCGCGGTTCGTCGTGAACACGAGGTAGAGAGAGACCACCACTTAGACGTTGTGTCAGTCCTTCCGCATTTCAACTCTGTACGCTTGTCGGGCTCCGGAAGCCAAGGGATTAAATATATTTTAGGTCATATGTCTTCCCTTGTTGTCCTTGAGACAAAATATTCGGTATAGAACTTGGTTTTGTGGATATTGCAAAATTTTCACTCGTCTCCGTATTTAAAATACCTCTATTAGGAGGCATTTCTTATTCTTCGTATCACCGTGTTGTAGTAGACATGGTAGAGACGATAACAGCAGAAGAGCTGAGAGACCTCCAGGACAGCGACCAAGACTACGTCTTAGTCGACACGAGAAACCAGGAGGACTTCGAGAACTGGCACGTCGGCGGAGCCGTAAACGTCGAGTACTCGTACTCAGACAGTGAACTCAGAGGCGACTGGGACTCCGTCAAGGAAGAGTACGGCATAGACGAGGACACTCAGATAATCAGTATCTGTGCGAAGGGGAAGGCGTCGGAGGCTTTCGCAGACTACCTCGAAGACAGAGGCTACGACAACGTTAAGAGCGTCGACGGCGGCATGGAAGCGTGGGGAGCCGTCTACGACAAGACGAAGATAGCCACCGACAGGGACGAGATGGAGATAATACAGGTACAGAGGAGGTCGAAAGGCTGTCTCGGATACATAGTCGGCTGTAAGGAGACGGGAGAGGCGGCGGCGATAGATGTCACACGCCACAAGAACGAGTATCTCGACGCCGCCTCCGAACACGGCTACAAGATATCGGCGATATTCGAGACCCACATACACGCCGACCATCTCATGAAGGGCGCGCGAGAGCTACGTGACGAGCTCGACGTACCTTACTACCTCGGAAGCGAGGCGGAGACACGTAACCCGCAGTTCGAGTACGACCCCGTCGAGCCTAACGGCACCGTAGAGGTCGGCAACGTCAGTATAAAGGCGGTACACACCCCGGGACACACCACGGGATCGACGTCGTGGCTCGTCGAGGACGTCGCACTCATGACAGGAGACACACTCTTCGTCGAGTCGGTCGGACGTACTGAGCTCCAGTTCGAGGGTGCCGACGCCGAGGACGCCTCGGGCGTTCTTTACGACACCCTCCAGAACATGATGTCACAGCCCGACACGGTCAAGGTACTCCCCGCCCATTTCTCGGTCACAGACGACGGCGAGTTCATCGACGTTACTCCGGGACAGCCGATGACGGCGACAATCGGCTACATACGTCAGAACAACGAGATGATAAATATGGACAAGGACGAGTACGTCGACGCTGCCTTCGAGAACATGCCGTCGAAGCCTCCCAACTACGAGAACGTCATCGCTACGAACGAGGGCAAACGCGAGCTTGAGAGCGAGGAGGAGGCTGAGGAGCTAGAGCTAGGACCCAACAGGTGTGCGGCGACCGAGGAGAGCGTAGTCGCAGACGACTAACTAACTAATCCTCTGTTCGCGGCTCTTTCCGGTTTATTTCTAGGCTTCCCGAGACCTTCTGAGGCGAGGGTGGCTGTATCTGTATCCCCACGTCCTCAAACCTCTCCTTGACGCGCTGTGAGTACTCCGAGCGCACCTCAACCACGTTCGAACGATCGGGGTCTTTGAGCCAGACACGTGACTCCAGAGCGACGTAAGATCCCGCAAACTCCCTCAGGTAGACTCCGGGTTCGGGGCTTTCGAGTATCTCGTCGTGTGCAAACGCCTCCTGTATGAGTATCTCCCTCGCGGTGTCTATGTCGTCGTCGTAGTCTATCCCGAACTCGATTTCGAGACGAAGGTTCTGGTTCACCGAGACATTGGTGACCTGGTTAGCCACGAGCTGTGAGTTCGGAACCGTGACCTTCTCGTTGTTGAACTTACGTATACGTGTCGCCCTGTAGCCTATGTCGGTTATCGTCCCTTCAACCTCGCCGAACTTTATCCAGTCTCCGTAGTTGAGCTCGGTGTCGGCAATTATCACGATGCCGCTTATGAAGTTCGAGGTAACCTCGCGTGCGGCGACACCCACCGCGACCGTCGTGGCGGCGAGAACCACAGCCGACGCCGCGAGTATCTCCCCGAAGTCGGACGCGAGAGTCGACAGAATTAGAGCCACCACGAAGGCTAAGAAGTTGCCGAACCTCCTTACTGCGTACTTGAACCGTCTGTCGGCGTCTATGTAGACGAGGAGCTTCAGAAAAGCGGGCTTTCCGACGTGGACTCCGAGTGTATAGAGAACTACGAGTGTGAATATGAGAATCCCTATCTGTTGGATCAGACCCGTGTACTCCGATGCTATGCTCACGGGGTCTACGTCTACGTCTACGTCTACGTCTACGTCTATAGGGAGTATCTGGGTCTGGTCTGGGACGGTGTCGGAAACGCGGACTCTAACACACCGTCTTCCTACCGTCTCAAGGACGAAGAATCCATCGGCTGTAACTCTTAAGGTATCTCGACATCGTCTTCACACGACGGGACTTCGAGGAGTCCGCCGTTCGCCGCACTCGTCGCCATCGCTGCGTAACGTTCTAAGACGCCCGACGCGTCCTTCTCGACAGGTGACCAGTCCTCGGCGCGTTCTTCGAGGGTCTCGTCGTCGACTTCGAGCGAGAGGATGCCCTTGTCGACGTCTATCCTTATCTTGTCTCCCTCCTCGACGAGTCCTATCAGACCGCCCTCCGCCGCCTCAGGGCTGACGTGTCCTATCGCCGCGCCTCTCGTGCCTCCCGAGAAACGTCCGTCGGTGATCAGAGCGACCTCGCCCGAGAGTGTCGGCGAGCCGGATATCTTCGAGGTGGGCTCAAGCATCTCGGGCATTCCGGGTCCTCCCTTTGGACCCTCATACCGTATGACTATGGCGTCGCCCTTCTCTATCTCTCCGCCGTCTATGGCGTCGAGTGCCTCCTGCTGTGAGTCGTAGACACGTGCTCTCCCCGTGAACTGTCTCATCGAGTCGTCCATCGCCGCTGCCTTGACGACAGCACCCTCAGGTGCGAGGTTGCCCTTCAGGACGGCTAAGCCGCCACCGTCGTGTACGGGATCGTCGGCGGACTGGATCACCTTTCCGACCCTCTCCGCCTCGTCTATCCTCTCTCCTACCGTCTTTCCGTCTACTGTCGGACGGTCGAGATGTAGCTGATCCTGAAGCTGGGTCATCACACCGGGGACACCGCCGTCGTCCCTGAGATGCTCCATTCTCCACGTACCTGCGGGGCTCATATGTGCGAGATGTGGTGTCTTCTGGGCTATCTCGTCGAAGTCTGCAAGGCTTATGTCGACTCCCGCCTCCTGGGCTATAGCGGGGAGATGTAACATAGTGTTGGTACTTCCGCCTAAGGCGAGGTCGACAGCGAGTGCGTTCTCGAACGACTCATGTGTGAGGAACTCAGAGGGACGTATGTCCTCACGCACCAGACGGAGTATCTCCCTTCCGCTCTTCTGAGCTATGTCGTACTTACGTGTGTCGGTCGCTCCGTAGGTCGCACATCCCGTCCACGACAGTCCGAGAGTCTCGGTGACACACGCCATCGTGTTCGCCGTAAACATCCCCGCACACGAGCCCTCGCTCGGACACGCGTTACATTCGAGGTTATATAACTCCTCCCCCGACATCTCGCCCTCGTTGTACTTGCTGACTCCCTCGAAGACGGAGACGAGGTCGGCGGGCTCCCCCTCGAACTCCCCCGCCTCCATCTGTCCTCCCGTCACCATTATCGCGGGTATGTCGAGACGTGCTATCGCCATCAGCATGCCCGGGACTATCTTGTCACACGACGCGAGTGCGACTATTCCGTCGAACTTGTGAGCGTTAGCCATCAGCTCGACTGAGTCGGCAATTATCTCGCGCGACGGGAGGCTCGCCCTCATGCCGTCGTGTCCCATCGCTATGCCGTCGTCGACGGCTATCGTGTTGAACTCTAGCGGCGTTCCTCCCGCCTCCTCGACACCTTTCTTGACCTCGTGTGCGAGCTTGTCGAGATGGACGTGTCCTGGGACTATCTCGTTCCACGAGTTGGCGATCCCTATCAGAGGCTTATGTATCTCCTCGTCGTCTAGACCCGCCGCGCGGAAGAGGGAACGGTGGGGGGCGCGGTCGGCTCCCTCAGTCACCTCCGCGCTCCTTAGCTGTGAGTCCTTTTCCGTGTTAGATTCGCCGTCAGAGGCTTCCATACGTGAATTTCGCCCGCCTTTCTTAAAAGTCCGACCATCTTCTGACAGCGAGGGAATCCCGGCGTTCACGCCGGGCGGGAATCGCGTAAGCTCTGTGTGACGAACCACTGGCTACCCCATTAATGACTCCCCAACGTTGACGCGGAATATAAATAACATTTATACTGTCTCAAATATATATGGCAATTGTGGAGCTTCGCCGTACCGCCGTCGTGAAACTCGACGTTGACGACGATGCTTACCAACTCCTTCAACAGACGATAGACCGCTTCAAACAGGCCTCTCAGATGGTTGCAGACGACGGCTGGAACGGCACAGAAGACGGCTACATAGTCACGTCGAAAACTGAGTTACACGACCGGACATACGACGAAGTACGCGAAGCGACCGACAAACTCAACGCTGACCTTGTGTGCGCCGCTCGGAATCGAGCCGCTGACGCACTCGATTCTTGTGCCGAGAAACGCAAAAATGGTGATAATCCCTCGAAACCACAGTTCACGTCTGGTTCCGTCGTCTACAACCTCAACGCGATTACCTACTACGAGGAGTACGCCACGCTTGCCACTGTGGACGGCCGTATCGAAGCCGGATATATCCTACCTGACGAGGATGTACCACCGACAACCTATTTCTCCGAAGAATGGGAGAAACGTGAGGCGACACTGCATCACCGTGATGGCGATTACTACCTCCACATCGCTGTCGTGAAAGAGACTGAGGAAGAGCCGGAAGATGCCGAGAACGGAACGGTTCTCGGCGTAGACTTGAACGTGGATGGTTACCTTGCCGTCACTTCGACCGGCGCGTTCCTCGGCAACGCAGATTACCTCAACCACAAGCGGCGAGAATACGAAAAGCGGCGTGGACAGATGCAACAGGCTGGAACTCGGTCGGCCCACCTGACGATGAAATCACTCGGTGGGCGATTTGCCAACTGGAGTGAAGACTACCTGCACCGTGTTTCGAAGGCACTAGTGCAAGAGGCTCTCGCTCACGACTGTACGCATATCGCATTTGAGAAGCTGAAACATATCCGCCAACGCATCTCGAACGCGAGCAAGTTCCAACAGTGGGCGTTCCGTCGTATCCAAGAGTACACCGAGTATAAAGCCGCAGAGTATGGTATTGCGGTCGAGAAAGTTGCGCCTCGGTACACCAGTCAACGGTGTAGTCACGTTGACTGTAGCTTCACGCACGACGACAACAGAGACGGCGACGAGTTTTGCTGTCTGAAGTGCGACCGCGAGTACCACGCCGACTACAACGCCGCGAAGAACATCGCTCGGAAACTACTCCAGAACTGGCACAAGTCTGGTTCTGGAGGGGCAACCAGTCACCTTGCCCTGAAGTCGGGGACGTTGAACGTGAACGGCATTTTCACGCCGACCACTGTTTAGTGGTCAGAACGGGAGTTGTGAAATCAGAGATTTCACAATCCACAAGATCGAAGATCTTGTGAAGTCCACCGACAAGCCCCGTCCCGAATTCTCCGAATTCGCTGGCTCGGAAATCGAAGATTTCCGAACGTCCCGAGAACTTCGTTCTCGCGGGCACGTCAAACAAAGTTTGACGAACGCCGTTCACGGCGGGCGTAGGTGACGTCGGTCTGTACTGTCTTCACAAACCCAGTCTCAAGTAGAAGGTTTTTACGGGGGAAGTATCAAGCACGAACGCATGATACGTACCACATCAAACAGCAGAACCGCACACAGATATAGCTCGTTCGCCGTCAAGGAAGGTGTCATCTAAATAGATGAGCCGAGAGATGTCTACTACCGGAGTCCGCGCCGAGAAGCCTATTCTACGAAACTACAGCTACGGAATCTAAAGGAGAGCAGCGAGAGTTCCACGGGTTTCCGAAAACCGTAGGTTTTCGGCTTCGTGAATCATTGATTCACGGGCTACAAAATCAGAGATTTTGTAACTTTAGCAAATCTTCGATTTGCGAAACACCTGACCCGTGTTTTGCTGAACGTAGTGAAGCAAAGCAAGGAACGTTCGTGAATCTATGATTCACGAGCCTGCAAATCTCTGATTTGCAGACGTTAGTGACTGTGGGTGAATCGCGTCGAAGTATTTAACTAACCCTACGTTGTATAATGGTTGGAGGGTAATTATAGGCATCACAAAACCCTGAAGCATGGTGAGTCTTGTCTTGTCGTGCCGTGAGTGAAGTGGCATACGCCTACGGACAGTATGCAACTGCATACGCTCGCACGGACTGTGCGAGTGATAAACCTTCGGCGGTGATAGAAACCCTATCACGGAAGGTGAAGCCTGTTCGGGTGTTTGTTCCTCCACACGACCATTCAACATGGAAGTGCAGGCGGAATTAAATTCCGTTGCTCCGTTACGCTGGCATAGTGTCAGAGGATAGATACGGAAGCCACGGGTTTCCGAAATCTGTGATTTCGGCTTCGTGAATCAATGATTCACGGGCTGTGAAATCGTAGATTTCACAACTTTAGCAAATCCTTCGGATTTGCGAAACACCCGACCCGTGGTACTTCACTCACTACCACGATGTCATACTCGTACTCAGACATACAGAAGACGTTCCTGAGGAACCAGCATTTCTTCGTCTTCGCAGCACCCGTCGTGTTTATCGCGGCTGTCTACCTCTTCGCGCCGACATCGGTACCCGAGGGCACGACACAGGCGGAGTACTGGCTGAACTACTGGTGGCTCTTCCCGTTCTTCGTCCTCGGAGCCACGACGGTCAACACGGTCGGTATAAGCGGATCGGCTCTCTTCGTGCCGTTCTTCATATTCATATTCCCGATTCTGTCGCATCCCTTGGAGCCCGAGACACTCGTCAAGGTCGGGCTGATAAGCGAGGCGTTCGGTCTGTCGAGTTCGTCGATTGCCTTCATACGTTACGGACTCGTTGACAGACGTGTCGCAGTCGCTCTCGTCGGAGGATCACTCCCCTTCGTCGTCGGAGGCGCGCTCCTGTCTTTCGTGATACCCGAGGTAGTCTTCCATTCGCTTCTCGGGATAGCCCTACTCGCTTCGGCTTACCTCCTGTCAAGAACCGACCTGAGCCACGGACACGGTGACTCCTCCGAGACGTCGTGTGCGACTACCGACGGCGGCACTGCTTCGAACCTCCCCGACGACCCCGGAATGGTGGGTGATGCGGGAGTCAGGACAGACGAGGACGGCACCGTGACACGTGTCGACTGTGAGGGCGACGACTACAAATACGACAGGTCGGGCTACCTCAGACGGTTCGCCAACTACAGCATAGGAGGTACCTTCCAGGGACTCGCCGGATTCGGTATAGGTGAACTCGGCATCATATCGATGCTCAACACACGTGTCCCGATACGTGTAGCGATAGGTACCAACCACATAGTCGTGGCTCTTACCGCTATAATCGCCTCGGCGGTTCATATATTCGGCGGCGGCATAGTCGGAGGTCACTCGATGAACATAGCCTCGACGCCGTGGAACATGGTAGTCTTCACCGTCCCCGCGACCGTCTTAGGGGGACAGATAGCACCTTACGTCTCAAACGCCTTAGAGACCCAGACGATAAAGAAGTTCGTCTGTGGTCTCTTCTCGGTGATCGCAGTCGCTCTCTTCCTCATGGCGTCAGGAGGAATGTAGCAGTAAGCTGTCTTCTTCGTCTTCCTTTCCGTCTCTCTTCTCTTCAGTCCGGCTTCGGCAGAATGACTCTGACAGTGCTCCCCCGGGGCTGTCTCTCGGATATGTCTATCTTGCCGCCTTCCATCTTCACGAGCCAGTAGACGAGCCAGAGACCGAGACCGCTTCCGTGTTTGAGTGGTGTCTCCTCACCGTTTCTGAGAACCTCCTGTTCGTCGTCGGGTATTCCGGGACCGTTGTCGGATATGTCCACCTCTATCTCGTCGTCGCACTCGACTACGTCTATCTCGACTCTCGGATCACGTGTGTCGTTGTGTTCTACTGCGTTGTCGACTATCTCCTTTATACCCGTCTTGGTTCTCATCGAGACTGTGTATGGCTCCGACATGTCGGAGTCCCAGTATACCTCGGCGTCTTCGTGACGCAGAGAAGCCTTCTGTGTGATGTCTGTGAGAACCTCGTCGAGTCCCGCCTTACTGTCCGAGTCATCAGAGACCTCAAGCAGGCTGTTTACCCGTTCGGCTTTCTCGCTCAGGCTCTCTAGCTCGGAGGCTTTCTTCCTTATCATCTCTCCTATGCCCCGGCTCTGGCTCTCGTCGTCTATCATCTCGGAGTACCCGATTATGACGCTCAAGCCGTTTCTGAGGTTGTGGCGCAGAACCCTGTGCATCACCTGTAGTCTCTGCTGTCTGAGCATACGTGAGCTTATGTCGGTCTGTATAGCCACGAACTTGGTGGGGTCGCCGTCGGAGTCGGTGATGGGTGCTATAGTCTGGTGTGCGGTATAGAGCCTGCCGTCCTTACGTCTGTCGACGACCTCCTCCTCCCAGACATCTCCCGAGAGTATAGTCTCCCACAGGCTCTCGTAGTAGGAATCGTCCTGTTCGCCCGACTTGAGCTTTCTGGGAGTCTCTCCGATCATCTCGTCGGCTGAGTAGCCCGTGATTTCCTCGAACTCCGAGTTGACGTACTCTATAACCCCGTCGGTGTCGGTGATGTATATCGCATGTCCCGCGTGTTCGACAGCCTTCCTGAACATCTCAAGACGTCTCTGACGCTGTTTTCTCTCGGATATGTCCCTGAATGTGGCGTAGGCGAACTTCCTGCCGTCGACTTCGATGTTGGTCGATCTTATGCTCACGGGCTTCAGATCTCCTTCCTTCGTCTCTATACGGATAGGTGAGCCGTCTTCTCGCTCTGTTACTGTGACCGGATCCCCATCGGCTCTGTTACGTACAGAGTCGAACGCCTCGGCGTACTCCTGTCTCTTTTCGTCGGGATGTAGATCGGGCTGTCTCATACCCCTGAGTTGATCCTCGGAGTATCCGAAGAGGTCGGCAGTCTGTTGGTTGACCTCAAGTATGTCGCCCGTCTCGGCGTCCGCAAGCACGACTGCGTCGGGTGAGCCCTCGAATATCGACTCGTACTTCTTACGTGCCTTCTCGGCGTCTTCCCTAGCCTCCTCGGCTTCGTCGAGTGCCCTCAGGAGCCTCTGTTTCATGTTACAAGCCGACTCCGACATCAGACGCATTTCGGAGGTCGGATACGATACCTTTATGCTGTGATCAAGGTCGCCGTCTGCTATCCTCTTGGCGTCCTCGGCGAAGTCACGTATGGGCTCTGTCATACGTCTTGACATGTAGAGACCCGCTACCACGACTACAGCCGCTGAGACGACGGCTATCATCTCGACGGCATCCCTTATTCTTATTGCAGGGGCGAATATCTCCGAGGTCGGAACCGTGGCTACGGCGTAGTAGTCGCCTCCGCTCGGGAGATCGACCTGCTGGTACTCCGCGAACCACTCCTCAGAGCCGCGTGAGTAAGTGAAGCTACCATTTTCACCATCGACCCTGTCGGAGCCGATTATCCTGTACTCGTCGACGGAGGTGTTGAACGAGAGACTGGGGCTACGTCCGTTTGCGACGTATACGGGACCCAGTGACTCGCCCTCGGCGTTCGTGTAGTTGAGATCTATGAGAGCCGCGTATCCGGTGTCACGTATCTGGAGTCTCGTGATGGGCTGTGTGATCTGTTTTGCCTCGTAGTTGATTACGACGAGTCCGACACGTTCGCCGTCGACCTCGACGGGAGTAGCATACCTTATCGCGGGAGAGTCGGTCGCCCTAGCTATGTTTATTGACGAGACGAGACGTAGACGCCGTCGGACTCGACCTCGTCGGGATTCATCACTTTTTCGAACCAGATCTTGTCGCCCTTGTAGTCCTTAGTGTCCTCCTCGCCGAGTTTGTAGCCTGTGAGGACGTTACCGTCCTTCCAGAAGACACGTATCATGTCGATGTTGGGGTTGTCCTCACCGACGTCTTGGAAGAACTCCTGTGTCTCGTTGTACTCGGGTCTGCTGTCGAGGAGTCTCGGGTATGACGAGTTTCTCCCTTGTAGAGTCATGTTCGAGTACCTGTAACGTATCAGACTCCTGACAGACTCCTGTCTCTCGACCATCCTGACCTGTTTCTTGTAGAGTAGTGACCTCGTCTCTGCGTTCTCTGAGACCGACTCTATCTCAGTGCTCAGTCTCTCGACTGACTGATCCTTGAGTGCGTCCTGTGTCTGGTTGAGGCTGACGTAAGTGGTGAGAAACAGAGGTGTAAGTCCGATAAAGAGAACAGTAACCGCTATCCTGAACCCGAAGCTGTCTACTATGTCTTTTAACATCTCTTTGTTGTTGGATGCCCCGTGTCACAGGGACATATAATCGGACTCCTCCCGTCTTATCCCGGCGGTTCCTTGTACTCGTACTCATACTAATACGGCTCGTTGTACGTATATGCTCTTCGTTATAAGTATAAGATATCCAACTGTTATACGTAGAAGAGTACCAGCGGTAACAGGAGACTTCCCATACAGTGTACACGTCTGACACGGCTGTGGTTGGGAACCATCCCTATAGCTGTCGCCGAGACGAGTATCGGAAGACCTCTGATGCCCGTGAGAGCCACAGTTAGTAAGACGAGGAGAACTGCTACACAGACTGTCACGAGACGGTAGCTCACCGACTCGGCGGCTCTGAAGACCAGGCGTCCTAGAACTACCGTCGCGCCGAATGCGACTGCGGAGACTCCGACGACGACTCCTATGTATACGACAGTGAGGTCACGGCTTACAGTTACTACGTCCGAGAGTGCGACCATTGCTCCGCTCCTAGGCCTGTCTATGAAGTAGAGAGCGAGGAGAGCGAAGAGAGCATTAGAGGAGTTGACTCCCGAGACGGCGACTATGAACTCACGTGCGGATGAGTCGTGACTTTCTCCGCCTCCCATTCCGGGATCGGAGCCGGGTATGAAGCTCTGGACGAAGACTGTAGCTAGGGCGGGACTTATGCCGGGTATCCATCCGACGACTCCACCGGCTAAGCTTCCCGATGCGGCACTCGTGAGAGTACGTCTTCTGGGTATACGTGGAGACGCGTCGGCGTCCTGTTCGGGTATATCCGAGTCGGATAATGCACTCGTGGCGACGACGGGCATTCCGAAGAGTCCCGTGAAGAGAGGCATGAGGAGGTTCGACGTTTCGCCCGAGTTGAGGACGTAGTAGCCTAAGAGACCGCTGCTCACGAGAACGAAAGCCGCTGTGAGACTCCTCCTGATACCACCCTCGGTAAAGAGGAGAAAGCCGGCTGTGGCTCCGAGGACTAATGCCATCGAGTCCTCTAAGACTGGGTAAAGTCTCACCATTCCGAGAGTGAGAGGGAGGGATACGACGACACCGAAGCCCACGGCTACGAGACTCCCGAGGGCTGAGAGACGCAGAGCCTCGTGTCCCCTTCCGTCGAGTACCATACGGTGCCCGGGAAGTGCGGCGAGAGCCATTGAGTCGTCGGGTACTCCGACTACGAGGCTCGGAACTATGTCGAGGAACGTATGCGTGACAGCCGCGGCGACTATCGCCACTCCGAGGAGTTCGGGCGAGATCTCGATCCCGAGACGTGAGACTGCTGCCGGAACGGCTCCTGCGAGAAGAAGAGCGAATGTGTTGACGTGTAGTCCCGGTGTGAGACCGCTTAGGGTTCCGAGAAGAAAGCCGACGCCTCCGAAGACTAAGACTGACGCCGGCGATAACTGTGAAAATGAAAACGAGACCAAGACCAAGAACGAAGACGGAAACGAGAGTAAGAGTGTCAATCTCAGGTTCAGACCCGGCTAAACGGTCTATTCTTCTCTGTCGAGAACTCTTATGTGGTCTCCCCTGACTGTCACGGGTATCGGAACCGTCGCCTCGTGTAGCTCTACGGTGACCTCGTCGCTCGAAGAGTCTATCCTCTTGACTCGTGCCTTCTCCCCCTTGAAGGGACCGCTTATGATCTCGACGACCGCGTCTTCCTCGACACCCGAGACAGACGGCTTCGGAGTCAGGAAATGCTCGACCTCCTCCATGCTGGTGGTTCCCTCGACCATCGTCCGAGCGTGAGGTATATCCTCTGCGACACGTTTGACCACATCGGGACTCTCCGCCTCGACTAGGACATACGCCTTGAGGTCACTCGGCGCGAGAATCGCATATATCTCATCGACATCACGCTCTGCTATCATGTCGGCGACTGTCCTCTCCTGGTTCGCGGTTGTCTTGACTGCGTATATTCCCATGTTTGTCTCTTATTCTTATGTTGCGGGGGGAAGGAATCTCATGACCACGAATATCAGGAAGCCGACGAGCCCTATGAAGATTATTCCGCCTCCTGCTATGTACGACGCCTGTTTGAACTCCTGCCAAGTCGGCGTCCGTGCTAGCTTCAGAACACGGATGTACTCGTTTAAGCTGAAATCAATATCCATCAGAAGCGGTTTGTTCCTCAGTAAACTTGAGTCCTTCTAATCTTATCTAATCTATGTAGTCTATGTCGCTCTCGGTGGTCTGGGTCTCGTTGGGGGTCTTGCCGTATATCTGGGGACTCTCGACACCCGTGACGACGACCATAGTCCTCATCGAGCCTTCAAGTTCCTCGTCGACCGAGGTTCCCCAGATTATCCTAGCGTTGGTGTCTATCTTGTCGTAGATCTGTTCGACGACCCCCTCAGCCTCGTCTATGCTCATGTCGTTTCCGCCCGTGACGTTGACGAGTGCGGAGGTCGCTCCCTCTATGTTGACGTCGAGGAGGGGAGACCGCAGAGCGTGTCTCACACTGTCCTCTGCCTTGCTCTCTGAGTCGCTCTCTCCGAGACCTATCATCGCTACGCCTCCCTTCTCCATCACGGTACGTACATCGGCGAAGTCGAGGTTGACGAGACCGGGCTTCGTGATTAGCTCTGTGATCCCCTTCACCGAACGCATCAGGACTTCGTCGGCGACCTTGAACGCCTTCTTGACGGGTAGACCTCCAACTGCGTCGAGAAGCCTGTCGTTCGGGACGACTATGACGGTGTCGGCGACGTCACGCAGACGTTCGAGACCCGCCTCGGCGTTAGTCCTCCTGACCTCGCCCTCCGCGGTGAAAGGCGTCGTGACGACTGCTATCGTGAGAGCACCCTCGTCCTGTGCCGCCTGTGCGACGACCGGGGCACTTCCCGTCCCCGTTCCTCCTCCGAGACCTGCTGTCACGAAGACCATGTCGGAACCCGAGACTGCGTTGGTTATCTCCTCCTGTGACTCCAGAGCGGCTTCCTCGCCGACTTGCGGTACCGATCCGGCTCCTCGTCCTCCGGTCTTCTTCTTTCCTATCAGGAGCTTCTTGTCCGCCTCAGTCTCTATGAGATGCTGTGCGTCGGTGTTGGCGGCTACTAAGTTGGCTCCGTGTATTCCCTCCTTCTCCATTCGGGAGATAGTGTTACAGCCCGCGCCCCCACATCCGACTACGGTAATGTCTGTTTCGAGCTCCTCAAGTACGTCGAGTAGCTCCTCGTCAGTAGTCTCGGCGTTACTCGCCGGGCCGTTGCCCCCTGTTTCTGTCCCCGCACCCGTGTCCGACGAGCCCGTGTTTATCTCGCCTCCTAGTTCGTCGTTCATGTTCTCCTCGTTCTCGGCTTCCTCAAGAGCGTCTTCTATTATCTTGTCCATGCTATTACACCGTATGATGGAACTCAGTCTGATATACTATACGGTACCGTACGTAGACCTCTGAGTCGGTCTATGGACTTCGCGTATATATTATTAAGTCAGACTTACGTCTGACATACGTCTCAGACCTCAAATACCTTGGTTTCTGTAACATGAACATCCTCCGGACATATAGTTCTGTCGTCGAGTTCGACCTCCTCACCGCCGGACAGCTTCCCGAAGAGACGCCCCTCGGGAACACCCATCTCCTTAGCCTTCCCGGGGCTAAAGACCTGCCTCCGAACGGTTATCTCCCCCTCTGCCTCGTCGTAGACTACGTCGTCGTACTTGTCTCTGAGTATCCCGGCGATCCCACGTGTGAAGTCCTCAGTCTCGTCGGTCTCTAAGACTACGTCGGCGAGAGACGAGTCGTCGTTCTCGGAGTAGCCGAGACAGTGTTCTTCGATTAGATCCTCGAATCCGTCGGGGTCTGTCCTGCGTGCCTCACGTGCCGCCTCGGTACCGCCGTAGACAGCCGGGTCGACTTCATCTACTTCTTCGTCTACGTCTACGTCTTCGTGGTCGACTTCATCTACTTCTTCGTCTTCGTCTTCATCTTTGTGTGCTGTGAGGAAGAGACGTTCACCCGACATGGCTGACTCTATCGCCTCTGCTACCTCGTCTTCGAGACCCGATCGGCGTCTCAGTACCGACTCCGCCCTCGACGGATAGCCCCGCAGATCTTCCTCGGTACCGTCGCCGTCGAGTACGCCGAACCCTGCCGCCGATATCTCGAAGACATCGTCGATAAGCGTGTCGTCGAGGTCGTCGAGACAGTGGTCGGGGACGACGTGTCCGAAAGCGACGTCAGTTTCGAGGAGAATACGCGTGAACTTCGGCGCGTAATGTCCTCCTCCTAATCCGACGGCGACCTTGGGGTATGTCTCGGAGGTGTCGAGTCCGAGTAAGCCTCTCGCAACCGTCCTCGCGGCATCCTCACGTTCCCATTCGTCCTCGCCACTCCCTATCTCGGCGTATAAAGACGGTGTCTCGACAGCCGTGGGACCGTGGTGGGTCGCCTCGAACGAGACGTCGAAGCCGTCGGGAGACTCGTCCTCGAAGAATCTGAGAAGGGACTTCGCGGCGTGAGGCGCGGGCTTCGCTAACCCTCCTTCTTCGCCGCCGTACTCCGCCTCTCCGAAGTTACCCGTGAAATGTGCCGTGAGAAGCTCCCCCGTGTCTCCCGAGTGACGCGACGCGAAGACGAGGAGGTCGGTGTCGTGTGTCTCGGAGAGACGTGAGTCGACGTCGTCGTAGTAGAGATGTAGACCCTCCTTCTCCACCATCACGTATCCGTCTCGTCTGTACTCTCGCTCCCAGTCTCCTTCGGGCTCCGTCTCTTCCCAGTCTGCCTCTTCGAGGAGTCTGTCACGTATGTTGAGACTCGCCTCGTCGTCACGTGAGACTACGATGCCTATCATACCTTTACTTCGTCACGTACTTAGACAGTCTTTGGGATCTCCGACAGTCTTAATATATATGATACGGTGAAGTCTTTCACATGGGACAGGGAAGTCGTCGACCCATCCTACTATTAGCTTGGTCTTTCTTGGTCTTAGTCCTTGTAACTGCCTCTTCGGTGGCTACAGCCGAATCGGTTCACAATCCGGGAGACGTAGTCGTGACTGAGGAACCGGGAACAGACGACTCCGTCGAGATGTACTTCACCAAGTCAGACAGCTACTCAGTCAACTCCTCGAAAGTGGAGAGGGTTTTCAGAAGAAACGGCTTCAAGCCTTCGTCAGTCGAGACGACAGAGGGGGAAAACTACACTCGGGTTAAAGTTGAGACCGATCTGGGTCACAAGACGAGCATCTGGAGTAGAAGGCTCGAACTCTCGGAGCTTTCGTTTCTGAGGACAGAGTTCGAGACCACAGATACCTTCTTCCTCACGCTGAGTTCGAAGACAGAAGTCGACGGTTCTACTGTGACGTTCAAGACCTCAGAAGACCAGGACGACAAATACGTCATACGGGAATTCTCGTCACCCGTCACGTATGGAGTGACTACGGACGCATTACTCAAACTCGTAGGAAGTCTGATCTCGTTGGTTCTCATACCCCTAGCCTTGTCACGTCTCTATGCCCGGAGAGTCTTCGACTCCAGGGTGTCTGACGAGGACAAAACCCACAGGATCAGGAGGAGCATCGCGGCATTCATGGTTATCCTTCCGTTCTTAGCCGTAATACTCACCTTCGAGACTGGTCTGATGCCGATAGCCAAGTTCGGGGTGACGAGTTTCGCACCCGGTATAATGGAGTCAGTAAACACGGCACTCGGTGTGATACTGGCTGTAGTAATTATTCCAATCTTAGCCTCGATGGCTTCAGTTGTCGTGGGCATACTACCTTACGACAAGGAGATACGCAACACGTCGGTGAGTAAGAGATCCGCGGTGAAGAAGTTCGTAATCGGACTTTCGTTTGTACTGATTCCGGTTATGGTGTGGTTCTTCGTGATTGCGAACTTCTCGGATCTTCTGTCGAGCCTTCCGGCTATGATAATCTCCTTCGGTGTCTTCATCCTAGGAGTGATGGCACTGTCGCCGTACCTAGCACTAGTCCTCCAGGACACCCACGACTTCGACGATCACGACCTCCGAGAAAGACTCCATGGATTCTGCGAGACACAGGGATACAGCGTACGTGGTATAAAGCTGATCGAGGGTAAAAAACAGAAGACTGCAAATGCCTTGGTAGCCGGAACTGTACCCGGCTTCAGCTACGTCTTTCTGACCGACTATCTAGTGGAAGAGTTCGACGAGGCGGAGATGGAGTCAGTTTTGGCTCACGAGATCGGACATCTCAAGAAAAGGCATCTCTGGATAAAAGGCATCGCGGGGTTCGTCTTCTTTGCTGTCTGGATAACTCTGACTATGAAGACCGACGTAATGTCGTCGCTAGAGGAGACCTACGGCTTCTACGGAAGCTTCCTTCCCAACTTCGGTGTAATTACGCTGTATATACTCTTCGTACAGGGCATCCTGAGCCAGAGGCTGGAGTACGCCGCCGACGAGTACGCCGCGGATGTGACGGGAACCGAGACCACCGTATCAGCACTTGAGAAGCTTGCCGAGGCGAACACACAGAAGAAGAAAACAGGCAAGCTGTATAATCTACTCTCACTCCATCCCTCGATAGATGAAAGGGTCGAAAACCTTAGATAAGCCTGTTTCTCCGGCACGTTTAAGACTTCCAACTACATACGTAGTAGCAATGAATCAGACACAGTTCGTCAGACGTATAGCAGGCGTCGTCATACTTGCGGGATTCCTACTCGGCTGGTTCGTGAACGACTACTTCTACCTCATAGATGCCTTCGCGGGTCTCAACCTTCTCCAGAGCTCTTTCACGGGTTTCTGTCCTCCTGAGAAGATATACGCAAGGCTGTTCGACTAATTTTTGTGTCTCCGACGCGTCTCTCGGGCATGGATATCTACGGAATAATAGGCAATCCCGTAGAGCACTCGCTCTCACCCCCTATGCACGAGGCGGCTTACGACGAGATGGGATACGACGCGCGTTACTGTAAGTTCCCCGTCGAAGACGGAGACGTCGAGACCGCCGTCAAGGGAGCCGAGGCTCTCGGAATAAAGGGTCTCAACGTCACGATACCACACAAGCAGGCTGTCGCCGAACTCGACGCAGTCGAGAACGATCCTACGGCGGAGAAGATGGCTGCGGTCAACACTCTCGACCTCGAAGAGATGAAGGGCTACAACACCGACGGCGTCGGCGCGATCAGAGCACTCGAACACCATGGCGTCGAAGTAGACGGTGCCGAAGTCGTAGTTGTCGGAGCCGGGGGAGCGGCACGTGCTGTCTGTTTCGCGCTCTCGGAACGCAACAGTCGGATAAGAATCGTCAACAGAACCCCGGAGAAGGCACGTGACCTCGCCGACGAACTCGGTGGATCAGGGTCAGCGGAGGGCTACTCGCTCGATGCCCTCAAGGATACCGTCTCAGACGCCGACATACTTATAAACGCGACGAGCGTCGGAATGGAGGAGGACGAGACTCCCGTACCCGCGGAGTACCTCGACTCGGATCTCGTCGTCTTCGACGTCGTATACAGCCCTCTTGAGACACGTCTTCTGAGGGACGCGAAGGAGGTAGGAGCCAAGACAGTAGACGGAGCCTGGATGCTCGTCTTCCAGGGCGTCGAGGCGTTCGAGATCTGGACGGGGAAGAAGCCGCCCGTCGATGTCATGAACACAGCCGTGAGAAGGAGGCTGAAGGATGACTGAGACTGACGACGAACGTCTCGAACTCTTCTCGGAGAAGAGCTTCCGTCTCATACTCCGTATACCCGAGGTCGACACAGACGCAGTCACGAACGCTGTACACGAGGCTGCGGAGGTCGACGAACACGACGACATCGACGTCTCGGAGTTCTCAGCTCACGCCACCCATTCTGAGTTCGAGGGAGAGTTCAGAGGCAACGCCATAGAAGGTGGTGTCTCACGCGATGTCAACGGAAACACGGTTCTGACTCTCCGCAGGATAGTATATGTCGACAACGCCGCCGACTTCATCGACGAGATAAACGACCTCCTCAGAATAGAGAAGCTCGAAGACGCGGCTGAGAGGCTGCGCGAGTACGACGCCGACGAGGTACCTCTTAAGAAGGTTCTGTAAGATGGCTATGGAACGTTACTCCGAGATAATACCGGAGTTCGATGAGTTTCTCGATTACCTCGAAAAGCCACTTCCGAAGACAGCGAGGGTCAACACCGTCAAGTCAGACGTCGAAGAGACCCGAGAAGCTCTGGAGGAAGCAGGTGTCAGCACAGAGGTCTTCGACTGGTACTCGAAGGGACTACGTCTCGACATACCCGACGGCGTAAGCATAGGCAATACTCTCCCTCATTTCCTCGGCTGGATACACGTACACGAGGAGGTCAGCATGATCCCTTCGGCTGTTCTCGACCCCGACGAAGACGACCACGTCCTCGATATCTGTGCCGCGCCGGGGAGTAAGACTACACAGATAGCCGCGGCTGTCGAAGAAGGCTCCGTTACGGCGAACGACGACAACATAGGCAGGATAGCCGCGCTGAGGAACAACACCGACAGGCTCGGTCTCACCAACGTCTCCGTGACCAACTACGACGGCAGGAGGATGCCGGGGAGAGACGTCTTCGACTCAGCCGTCGTGGACGTACCTTGCTCGTCGGAGGGAACCGCACGTAAGTATCCTCAGCACAGAGAGGGTGCGAGTCTCGACCGGATTAGGAGTCTGCAGGGCGTCCAAAAAGGGATTCTGTCACGCACCGTCGATCTCGTGAAGCCAGGGGGTACAGTCGTCTACTCAACGTGTACATTCGCTCCCGAGGAGAACGAGGCGGTTCTCGACCACGTCCTCGGTCAGAAAGACGTCGAAGTCGTCGATTTCTCTTTGGGACTTAACTCCGAAAAGGGTCTGACCGAATGGAAAGGTGAGGGCTTCGATCCTTCTGTCGAGAGAGCGAGACGTTTCTACCCCCACGCCAACGACACAGGGGGCTTCTTCGTCTCAAAGCTCAAAGTGAAGTAGCTATACGTCTCAGTTCAGTTCTTTTTCTTCTTCTCACCCTTGACTTCCTGTGTCGTCATCTTATCTATTTTACAGATGATTATGTTATTGGTCTCGTCCTTGCCGTCTACTACGCCGTCTATCACTAGCCCCGAGATGGGTGTGGGTCCTACCTCTATCTCGTCACCCTCATGGAAGTCGTGTACGCTTCCCTGTACGTGTATCTCGGCGCGGCAGAGCGAGGGATGGTGGACACTTGTGAGATCGATCTCAGCTACATTGGCGCTGTCTACGGGCTCCCCGTTCTTGAGAAGAGGTACAGCAGCCTCCTCCTCCATAAGCTCCATGTCGAGCGACTCGTAGGCGTTTGCAGTCGGCTTGTATCCTCCCTTGGGTCCCGGGATTCCCTCTACCAACTGAAGTGCCTTCAAAGACTGCATCTGGTTACGTATCGTCCCGGGGTTTCTCCCGACCATCTCGGCAATCTCCTCTCCCTTGACTACGTCCTCTTTCTCCCGAAAGAGGTTGACTAGTGCCGAAAGTATCTGCTTCTGACTCGACGAAAGGTCTATTTCAGCCATGACTATAATATTAGTTCCGTACAGGTATTAAACTTATCTTTAATCATGGTTCTGGTATTCAGAACCATGTCATACGTTGTCGGTTTTCGTCACCACCTTGGACGAGACACGGGGCTGCGGCTAAGACGACTCCGACAGCTAAGACGGTGATGGGAGCGGCTTCGGGGACGACTCCGTAGACCGAAAGCGGCATAGACGCGAGAGACGCTCCGCTCGCGAGTCTGAGACCCCGCGCGTCGATGAGACGTAACCCGGCTTCGGAGTCCGATCCCCAAAAGCGGGAACGCGCAGCCACGACGCACAGACCGAAGACCGTAGCGACCCCGCCCGCCAAGACACCCTTGACGACGAGGGACGGATCGTGGACGACGAGTTCGAAACCCGACGGGTCGAGGCTGACGACAAGTCCCGCGGCGACTACCGTACGTGGCTTCGGGAGTACGTCGTCGAGTACGTCCGTGGCTACCGAGACGGCGACCGTGAAAACCGTGGCGACGGCGAAGACATCGAAGATCTGTCTCGACACGAGGCTCTCGAACGTCGGGGCTAATGCAGCCTCTATCCCCGCGACGACAGAGACGCCGGCGCCGACGGCTAAGACCTCGCTAGCACCGATGTCGTCCGACGAGACGAGGACACTCGCAGTCGCGGCTCCGCCTAAGACGAGGAGACCTGTCTGTACGACCCCGAGCGGGCTACCGAGTCCCCCGGCTAAGACGACTGCGGGGAAGACCCCGTCTATGAGAGGGAGACCCATCACCGTCGCGAGAAGACGGCTCCCGTCACCACGTCCGCGTCCGCCTACCAGCGACTCAGCTGCCCTCTTGACACCGTGGACGTGGATGGACATAGCCCTCTTGACCGCCGTAACCTCCGGCGGATCGGTGGTGTAGGGGTCTGTACCCAGCGACGGAGACGAATGTCTTCGGGGTCTTGGTGGCGTTAATAATAGTATTAGTCCCGGTAAAGACGTCTCTGTTTACGCCACGCAGTCCGAACGTCTCCGTACTGGGCATCGAAGACATATATAACACGACGGCTCTGAGAGTATTAAGGCTTCCGCCGGGACCCGTATGACCTAAGAGGCGAAGGCACGTAGATCCCGATACCCGATGAGTCAGACTGACCCCGACGGCGACACTGACACCGACGTGTACGGCTGGGAGAACTACTTCCCGTACGACGAGGCTTACGACGACCAGAAGGACGGAATAGAGTCAGCCGTCGATGTCGCACGTCGGAACGGCTTTCTCCTCTTAGAGGGAGCCTGCGGAACCGGAAAGACGCTCCTGTCTCTTGCCGCGGGTCTGAGTCTCGTGAGGAACCCGTCGTCGAGTTACAAACGTGTACTCGTACTCACGAGCGTCAAACAGCAGACGAAGCAGTTCGAGACCGACCTCGCAGAGATAAACGCGTCTCTTCCCGACTCGGACGCCGTCGACTCGGTGACACTTGTCGGGAAGTCGGACGTCTGTCCCTACTCGCGCGAGGGAATCATCGAAGACGGTCTCTACTCAAAGTGTGAGGATCTGCGTGACGAGACGAGGAGGCGTATCTACTCGTCGTCACGTGACTCCGAGACTGCGGGGGGTGACAACGTCTCGAAGGCTATCTCGAACGCGGGTCAGATAATGACTCAGCACGAGGCGAGGGTCGAGTCGGCGGGTGCTCCGACTCTCGAAACCGCGGGCGTCGAGTCGCCTTACTCGGAGGAAGTAGACGATGTCTGCCCCTTCTACGCTAGGTACGTCGCCGACACGGTCGACGACGACGCCGAGGTACTCGACCACGACGGCGTCCTCACACCCAAGAGACTCGTAGCCGAGGGCGTCAAGAAAGGGACTTGTCCCCACTCGGCGATGGGCGAGATTCTCGACGAAGCCGAGGTTGTCGTGGGTAACTACCAGCACGCCTTCGATCCGGTCACTGTGGAGGCGTTCACCCGAGATATAATCGACTCGTCGACTCTCGTCGTCTGTGACGAGGCTCACACCTTAGTCAACAAGGTACGTGAACAGCTTAGCTCTTCGGTGTCTTACACCCATATCGAGAGAGCCGAAAACGAGATCGACGACGTCATCTCTATGGTCTCAGACGAGAGCCCGAGACAAGACTCGGAGATACTACACGCAGACACCGACCTCGCGGGCACTATACTCGACGAGAACGACGTCTCTGTCTCAGACCTCAGGAAAGCGAGAACCTTCCTCAGAGACTTACGTGCCGAGATAGACTCGGTCGTCACGAGCCATCTCGACTCCGAGATAGGGGGCTGGAGAAACGTCATAAGCGATCTCACGGTCACAGGCGACGAGTATGAGTACGAGATCCCGCTGAGATCGCCCGAGAAGCCCGACGAGGTCGACGAGATAATCCGGTCACTCGACTCTTACGACGAAGCTGACTGGATGACGGTCGGACGTGTCGGCTGGGTCGTCGGTGGTGTCCTCGACAACGTCTACGAGTCACACGACTTCGACTCGGTGAGGGCGGCACCTGTCGTCGGAAACCTCGTCCAGTCGTGGTACGCCAACGGTACGGGAGAGTACTTCCGACAGCTCGAACTCTCGCCCAGAGACGACGTCTGGAGACAGCCGTCACAGGACTGGAGGCAGGTCTACAAGGGCAGCTTAGTTCTCAGAAACTGTATCCCGAGCGAGGAGATAAGAGACCGTCTCTCTGAGTTCGGGGGAGGCGTTCTGATGTCTGCGACACTCGAACCCATCGATGTCTTCCGTCACGAGATAGGCTTCGACTCCGAGGGCTTCGACCGCCACGTCGAGGAGAAGACCTACGGTCTCGACTTCCCCGAGGAGAACCGCGAGAGTCTCGCAGTCCGTACGCCCAAGTTCAAACACTCGAACCGAGGACCGCGTTTCGTCGACGGCGAGCCAAACACCCAGACAGACCCGAGACGCGCTTGTGTGAGGACGACGGTCGACGTAGTCTCGAACACTCCCGGAAACGTCATGGTCGGGATGCCGTCTTACGCTGAGGCGGACTGGATGGCGGAGGTTCTGAGAGACAGAGACGACATCGACGCCGAGGTACTCGTCGACGAGAGCACCGACGACGAGACTACACAGCGTCTCAAGTCGAGATTCTTCAGAGGAGACGACAAGGTTCTCGTCACGAGCGTACTCGGGACACTCACAGAGGGCGTCGACTACGAGGGCGATAAACTCAGAGGCATCGTCGTCTGTGGCGTGCCCCTCGCAGACACGTCGGGCGACTACTCAGAGGCGGTCGAGACGGCATACGGAAGAAGGTTCGGCGACGACAGAGCATACGACTACGCCTACACAGTCCCGGCTGTCAGAAAGGTGCGTCAGGCGGTCGGACGTGTCATAAGAGGCGACGACGAGGTAGGTATACGTCTGATCTGTGACGAGAGATATACGGAGGAGCATCTCTGGGACTCGGTGCGTGAGTACTTCCCCGAGTACGAGAGGGACGAGTTCAAGCCTGTGAGTACCGACATGGTTGATCTCGGTGTTAAGAGGTTCTGGGACTCACATGAAACGTAACATGACATGACTATCTACCTCTCTCGTCTCCGTATATGTCGACGTGGAGACGTGGCGAGAGACGGAATCCGCGTTCCTTACAGATCTCAGCTATCCATCTCGCTCTCTGTCTGACAGTCTCGGAGTCGGTTCCCTCTGGCATTAATACGACCTTCCCGTCGTCTGCTTCTACGTCTCCGAGTATCCCGTCGATCTCCTCTAAGTCGTCCTCGTCGGTCACCACGAACTTGAGCTGGTAGTCGTAGTTCGATATCCATCTCTGTATGACTTCGGTGTCGATACGTCTCTCGTCGTGTCTCTCGTCCCAGTCGCCTCCGGTATCAGGCGTCGAGTTCGAGAGCTTCGGAGACAGAGACATCAGGTCGGCGTCTATCTCGTTCTCGTCGTAGACTGTGGCGTTAGTCTCGACAGTCACGTGTCCGTCGAGTCTTTCGCAGAGTTCGCCTATCTCGTCGTGTATGAGGGGCTCGCCTCCCGTCACTACGTAATGTGACGCGCCGTAGCTCTCCGCCTCCTCGACGACCTCGTCGACCGTCATCTCGTCGCCCTCGGGGTTCCACGACGTGTAGGCGGAGTCACACCAGCTACACCGGAGGTTACAGCCCGACGTACGTATGAAGACACTCGGAACTCCGACGAGACGTCCTTCCCCCTGTACCGAGTAGAATATCTCGCTTATGTACATGGGTCTTCGACACCCGCTTCCTCGAAGCCTCTCGCGCGTTCTTCACACGACGCACAGACTCCACAGGGCTCGTCGCTCGCCTGGTAACACGACCACGTGTGCTCGAAAGGCACGCCGAGTTGGTCGCCTCTGCGTATTATCTCGGGCTTCTCGTACTCGACGACGGGACGTCTGACCTCGAAATCGGCTCTGTCAGTACCCTCTGAGAGCGCGGTCTCCATAGCGTCGGCGTACTCGTCTCGGCAGTCAGCGTATCCCTCGCGGTCGTCTAAGTTGGGACCGTACCAGATACTCGTCGCACCTTTCTTCTCTGCGACTCCAGCGGCTATAGACAGAAAGACCGTGTTTCTCATCGGGACATACGACGTCGCGACACCCTCGTTGTCTATGTGTTCGGAGAGGTCTGTCGAAGACTCTGTGAGCCCCTCTGAGAACTCTGAGAAGACGTCGGTGAGGTCGAACTCGATGAGGTCAACTTCGTAGTAGTCAGTCAGACGCCGTGCGCAGTCGATCTCCTTCTCCTCCGTAAGCTGTCCGTACGAGAAATGGACTCCGACGGTCTCTCCGCCTCCGTCTTCCTCGACCGCGACCGCCTCGGCGAGAGTTACAGCACTGTCTATACCACCCGAGAGTAAGACGACGTTCTGAGCCATCTCAGTCGCCCCCCTCGGTCTCGTCTATCCTTCCCCTTCTCCTGTCTATCTCGTCCATCTGATCGAGCATCTTCCTCAGGGAGCTCCTGACGGCGTCCGACATAGAGACGAACTTACGGTCGTCTCCGACGTGTTCCTCGACGTCCTCTAAGAGCTCACGCGGGACGTCGACGCTTATCTTGGGCATACTATTACTAGACGAATACTATTTATAAGAGTATGGATATATGGACTGATCAGTCCGCGACTGCTGTGATGATATGTACGACCAAGACAACACCGGTCGCAAGGGTAAGCCAGATATGAACTGTGTGCCACTTACTTAGGACGACTTTGTTCGATATATCACGTATTCGTCCCACGATCTCGGCGGTCTCGTCTCCTCTTCCGAGACGCATTACGTCTCTGTGTATACGTCTTCCGTATACGCCGCTGATCACCTCTACTCCCAACAGAATACCTACTAGGAGACCTGTTCCCCCCCACTCCTCAACGAAGACAAAATGCGGCACTGTCAGAGCCGTTCCAGCGAGCATTGTCCACTCGTGCGCCCGTAGGAGATTCCTCCTGTACTTCGACGGGACTACAGAGAGACGTTTTCCCGCCGAGTATCCCAAGACGCCGACGACGAGCACTGTCACGCCAATCTCGACCAAGCCAATATACGGTGCTTCGTTAGCCTCACCGCCGAGCCCCCACCAGTCGGGGAGTAGACTCACTCCCTCCTCGCTTTCTTCCTCGGACTCCTCACCTTCTTCCTCTCCGAACCCCTGAAGCTGATACTCGTCTACGGAGTCCGAGTCTGTGAACTCCAGTACACTCAGACTGTTCGATCCGTCGGATGTATCGACATGACCAGAAACAGACAGTCCAACTGCCAACGCGCTAACGAGTAGACCTGCTACTGCGATCTTTTTTGGTGTAATCTTCATGTTCTGAATATCGGTGTTGTTCGAGAAAAGGATTCACGTACAGAAGTCGAATCTTTCGAGAAAGCCTTTCGATGACTGTACGAAGTTTCGAGTGGTGTACGCGAAGCTGTATATTTAGGTACTCCTTCTCGAAGACTGTAATGAGAGTTCCAGTACCCAAGAACAGTCTGGTCGTGATGGCGCTGATAGGCGCAGTTCTGACGGGAGGGATAGCCTACGGTCTCGCTACTACTGACTCGGCGAACACAGGAGCCAATGCGGGTCAGACGGTGTCTCAAGATTCGGAGATCTCAAACGGTACAGTAACGAAGCTGTCGTCGAATGCTCCTACACCGAACCAGAACTTCACTCCCAACGTCAAACAGCAGACGGGTTACTCTGAGGAGTATGAGGAAGAATACGATGAAAAGTACGAAGAGGAGGAGTATGAAGAGGAAGAGTACGAGGGAGAGCGCGGAGGAGAAAACAGAGAGGACGAAGAGGGAGACTGACAATGTCGATTTCAGCCACGTCCTTAGGTTTACGTTCTAAGCTCGGCAAGTCAGAGGAGGTCTTCGACTGCTGTGATACAGAGTTCCGCCTGAGGGCTAAGGGTCTACGTGCTTCGAGAGCCGTCTCCGATGCGCGAGGTAAGGCGGAGACACTCGAATCCGAACTCGATGCTTTCAACGAGACGAGTGCTGTCTCGCGTCTCAACTCCGACGGATGGGTAGAGAGCTACCACGTCCGTAGAGTAGTCGAACGTGGGATGGAGTATTACCGACTCACGGACGGAGTACTCGACATACGTCACGGCGAGGTCGAGAGACAGATCAAGTCCTACATACGCGGTGAGAGATCTGAGGTGGATGTAGGAAGTCTCGACGGGGTCGAGGGGGATATAGAGGAGGACATACGCATCGAGGATGACGAAGTCAGAGTCTCGCGTGACATTAAACTCGATCTCAACTCTCTCGCAAAGGGATACATAGTCGACGCCGTACTCGAAGAACTCGACCGGCTCGGTGTCGAGGGATTCGTCGATGGAGGCGGGGACATAGCCACTACGTATCCGATTAGGGTAGGCATCGAGAGCCCGTACCCCTCCGAGAAGCCGTTGAAGAAAATCAAGACTGACTGGAGTATAGCCACGTCGGGAGGGTACAGACGCGAAAGATCCGAAATCGATCATATCTACCGCCCTCTCAGTGACGGCGAAAGAACACATGACATAGAGGTAGGATCGAAGAACAGATCCGTAACAGTCGTCTCCGAGAGAGACTGTACCGAAGCCGATGCCCTAGCCACCGCAGTCTCGGTATTAGACCCCGACGAGGCTATCGAGTTGATCGAGGAACGTGAAGGAACCGAGGCACTCGTTGTCCACTCGGGCGTTCTCAAAAAGACATCCGGATTTGAGGAACATGAAGCAGAAACATAGGAGAGCTGTGACTTTCGCCGCTGTATTTGTCCTAATCTTATCGATAGCAGTCACGTGGCAGGTGGGTGTCTACCGGGAGACACAGGCGAAGGAGTCGAAGACAGAGGATCTGGTCAACAGCCAAGTTCAGAAGCGTCACTCTACCAACGACTACGACGGAGACGGAATCACTGATGCGTCTGACCGATGTCCGACACGTCCCGAGACGCAGAACGGCTTCGAGGACTCAGACGGCTGTCCCGACATAGTCACGACCACGGGGGCGTCTTAATGGGGTGGGAGCCGTGACCTTCGAGACCCTCTGGTATATCGACAGGGCGGCGGGACTCGTCTCGTATGTCTCGCTATATCTCGCCGTACTCACTGGAGTCTTCTATAACACGAAGAGGTTTGGGGAGCTAAACAGAGCCGCCGACAGGGTACACGTCCCCATCTCAGTCTTTGCCACACTAACGGTGCTCGGACACGGAGTCGTGGGAGCCTTTGATACCTTAGCCATATTAGACGGCGCGGTTCCGTCCCCCAATTACCCTATAAACTTCTTCGTCAACGGAGTCTTAGTCGGAGTCGGGGGTCTCTTACTCCTCATGGTCGCAGTCATCGCCTTCCTCGACCCGAGACGTTTTGACAGACCCTACAGTCCTCGTGTCGTCCACGCCTTCGCGTACGGAGGATATGCTTTCGCAACGGTACACACCGTCGCAGTCGGGACTGATATCGGAAGACTCCTACGTGTTTCCATACTGAGTTCGGTGGCTTTCGTGGTCTACCTCTTGATCGTGAGGTCTCTGAGTGCTAAACTCGGAGAGACGGAGGTGGGGACAGATATGGCTTAATAATACCTAGTAGCCTTCCCAGAGACCCAGCATCTTATCGACGAGGCGGTCGGAGAAGCTCTTTCTGTGTACTGTGTAGAGACGTCTGATCTTGTCGGGCTCCTTGAGTGAGTAGAGTACGCTACGACCTTCCCTCTCCTTCTCGACGACGTCTTCTTCTTCAAGGCGTGAGAGGTGCCACGATATAGTCGAGCGTGACTTGTCTATCCTCTCGCTGAGATCGGAGGTTGAGAGCGCGCCCTCGTCGGCGAGATGTCCTATTATGCGCCGCGAGTACTCACGTCTTAGAGCGTTCATAACTGCTTTGTCCTCCGACTTGAACGAACCCGACGCGTAGTAACGCGTGTAGTCGCCGTCGTCTGATACTTCTACGAGACCCTCGTCTTCGAGCTGTCTGAGCTGATACTGGAGAGTACCCTGTGCGTAGTCGAGTTCCCGGAGTAGCTCGCGGAAGTGGATTCCCGGGTTCGAGTCAATCTCCCTGTATATATCGCGTCTCGACTGTAGTTCGGGCTCGTCATCCATTTTCTTACTCCTGAATTATAGCTATGAAGAAGAGGACTAATCCTAAGACTATGAAGAATGACGATAGATGCTCTACTGTTTCTAGAGCGAGTGTGGTTCTGAGTGTAGTCTCGACGAATACGATGAGACCACGGAGTCCGAACGCTAAGTACGCACCTGTGACGATGAGCATACTCTTGTCCCTTTCTCTTCTCCAAGTCAGGAAGCTCAGGACTCCGAGTGTCAGAGACAGGAGGAGTATGCCGAAGCTCAGAACCTGTTCTATCTGACCGGGTGTAATCTGAAGTACTATCATCTTTTCGAGTATTTCTTAGGCAGTCTCAAAAGTATATGGTCGACGAGGACTGGTCTACTGATGCACAGAAGTACGAGTTCATCATGTTCTCAAAAGACACGCCTAAAGTTACGGCTTCGCGTACATACTTCGAATCCTCGTACAGGAGTCGAAACTACTCTTCATCCCGTATAATCATAAATCTTAGTCATCGGCTCCGTCACGTCTTCCGAAGATTCCTATGAACTGTCTCTGGAATCCTATCTCCAGGACTGTGAAGACTGCCGTCATCCCCATTATGTACATCCAGTGGCTGAGTCCTATTGGAACGACCTCGAATACCGACGCAAGTGGCGTGTAAAGGAGGAGTAGCTGAGCGACGAATGCCACTCCCACGGTAACCGAGAGCCAGATGTTAGAGAAGATACTGAGTCCATAGTCCCGCCTTACTATCTGGAACATAACTATCTCGAACATCGCGAGTGATGTGAAGAGAACCGTCTGTGCGAGACGGAAATCGTCTATATAGGCGAAGAAGAGCTGGAGAAACAGGATCGCGGCTAAGGGTCCTGTGAGGAGTACCATCGAGACGATCTTTCTGTTGATTATTGATACGTTAGGGTCACGCGGGTCACGGTTCATAACATCCGGAACGCTCTCGTCGGCGGCGAGAGCCATAGCTGGAGGACCGTCGGTGGCGAAGTTGACCCAGAGGATCATGACGGCTGTGAGGACTACGGTGTCTGACCCTCTGAAGTATTCGGGGAAGAAGAGACCTCCTATGATTGAACCCAGAAAGACGAACATCACCTCGGCTGAGTTGGTTGAGAGGAGGTAGTTGGTGACCTTACGTATGTTGTCGAATATAGTCCTGCCTTCCCTTATGGCGTCACGTATAGTCACGAAGTTGTCGTCCAAGAGGACTATGTCGCTGCTCTTCTTCGCGACGTCAGTACCCTGCTGACCCATAGCCACACCCACGTCGGCGTTTTTGAGCGCGGGAGCGTCGTTGACACCGTCACCCGTCATAGCGACGTGGAGCCCGCTGTCCTGAAGAGCCTTGAGTATACGCACCTTATGGCTCGGCGAGACTCTTGCGAATATCTCTGTATCGGTGACGGCGTCACGTAGCTCGTCATCGTCCATCGACTCAATCTCGCGTCCCGTGACTGCCTTCTCGGGGTCGAAGCCTAGACTCTCTCCTATAGCCCTCGCAGTCTTTATGTCGTCACCCGTAGCCATTACGACATGTATACCCGCGGTTCGGCAGTCCTCGACCGCCTCCTTGACCTCCTCGCGCGGCGGGTCAATCATAGCCTGTAATCCGAGGAAGACCATCCCAGACTCTATCTCGTCGTCGTCGCCGTCGGTATCGCTAGGCTCTTTCATAGCGAATCCGAGGACACGGAGTGCGTCACCCGCGTACTCGGAGACCTTCTCCTCAATCTCGCCGCGTCTTTCGTCGTCGAGTTCGACGACTTCGTCGTCTACGAGCATACGGTCACATCTGTCGAGTACCGTCTCGGGTGCGCCTTTCATGTAGGCATTCGCGCCGTCGGTGATAGCAGTCATCCGTTTACGGCTCGAGGAGAAGGGTATCGATCTCTCACGCTCCTCGGGCGCGTCTATGCCTGCCTTCCTCGCGGCTACGAGGAGTGCGGTCTCGGTGGGCCCTCCGTCGAAGCCGTCCTCAGTCTCGTCGGTGTTGTTCGAGTAGACTCCACACCGGAGTATCTCGCCTATCTCCTCGGGGTCTATCTCGTCGCCGTCGGAGCCGTAGAACTCTCCCTCAGTCTCGGTTCCGACTCCGGTTACTGAGACCTCACGTCCGTTCGAGTAGATTCTACGGACTGTCATGGTTCCCTGTGTCAGAGTCCCCGTCTTGTCGGAGACTATGTAGTTGACCGATCCGAGTGACTCGACGACAGGGAGGCGTCGTACGAGTGCGTTTCTCTCGTACATCCTCCGGGAGCCGAGTGCGAGAGAGAAGGTGACTATAGCCGGAAGTGCCTCGGGAACTGCGGCGACGACGAGTCCGACCGAGAGGAGGAAGAGTGTTATCCAGTCAGTACCTGTTACGAGCCACTGTATTACGGCTATGACGGCGATGAATCCCGATACGAGGTATCCGAGCCTCTTTCCCATCTCGTCGACTTCCTTCTGGAAGGGAGTCTTCTCGTCTGAGGCAAGCTGGAGCTCGTCAGCTATCCCGCCTATTTCGGTGTCCATTCCCGTCCGTGTCACAACCGCAACGCCGCGACCACGTACGACGTCGGTTCCCCTGAAGACTGTGTTTTCGCGCTCGGCAACCGTCGCGTCTTCGTCGACGGGGTCGGTTGACTTAGTAACCTGTTCGCTCTCGCCCGTGAGAGCCGACTCGGTGGTTTCGAGCGACTCGACCTGTAGGAGACGTGCGTCGGCTGGAACAGAGTCGCCCTGTTCGAGTAGTATTATGTCGCCGGGGACTACCTTCTTCGAGTCTATCTCCTTCGTTTCCCCTCCACGTCTCACCTTCGCAGTCGGTGTCGCTATCTCCATGAGTGACGAGATAGCCCTCTCAGCACGGTAGTCTTGGTAGAATCCGAAGAGACCGTTCCCGAAGAGTATGAGTGAGATTATAGCCGCCTCTCCCCATCTCGGGCTCTCGCCGGGGAAGACACCGACCCCTACCGAGAGTACCACTGCTATCACGAGTATGTAGACGAGGTAGTCACGGAACTGGTCGACGAGTATCTCGACTGCTGAGGGTCCTTCGTCCTCCTCTATCCTGTTTTCTCCCTCTTCTTCGAGACGTCTCTCCGCCTCGTCGTGTGTCAGACCGTCGCTCTGACTCGCGGTCTCCGACAGAACCTCGTCCCGGGTACAGGCGTGTCCTTCGACCTTCATTTCCCGGAGTATCTCGGAGTATTACGGCTTCGGCTTCGGATTCGGATCTTATCAACAAACAGCAAACCCTGATGTATAGCCTTAATACACGGGCGATAATACGTGGACTGGATCGAAAGGTCCGAAGGTAAGCCAAATTCCCCGTATGGGGAGGATGGTCTAGTGGCAAAGTGGACTTGTCTCTAAGCAAAGCTTAGAGGCTAACGAAGCTCCGCTTCGTGATGCCGTAGAGAATAAGACCCACCCATAGTAGGTGTCTGAGGTAGACTTCTCTAGAAGCCTCGGAGCTTGACTCCGAGGTAGTTCACACCTTATCTATCCTCTCACAGTGACACAGACCTGTCGCCTGTCGCCTGTCACGCTTCTATACCGTATTCGGTCTCTTCTGTCCCTTAGCTTTAGTATCTGTCTCGAAGACTTCGTCGGCTTTCTCACGTGCTCTGTCGAGTTCGTCCTGTAGCCTGGAGTACTCCCGGCTGTTGTATAGCTCCGTAGACGACAACGAGCTCTCAAGTGCTTCCTTTATCTCCGAGAGGCTGTAGCTTTTCCTCGTAGCCTCGTCGTACTCTTTGAGCGACAGGACGTTTTCGACTGACTCGGTAAGCTCGTCCCTCTCGACGGGTTTGACGACGTAGTCGTCAATCTCCATGTTGAGTACGTCTATGCTCGGACTCACAGCTGTGACTACGACCACCCTCGTGCCGAGGCAGTTGTCACGTATCTCCTCGAGTATCTCGTCGCCCGAGATGTCGGGCATAAGTCTGTCGAGAACAACGAGGTCGACGTCTTCGTCGATCCTTTCGAGGGCTTCAGTTCCGGTGTACGCGACCCTGACGTCGTAGGAGTCAAGCCAGACGGAGTAGAGATCGACTATCTCCTCCTCGTCGTCGACTATGAGTACGGTAGGCTTGTCACCTCTCTCGCCGTCGGTGCCCATGCACGAAAATACTTGGTGTCTCCGAAAATACCTTTCGTTTCTACCCGTGTCTCTCGAATAACTCGACCGATCTCTTCCTCTCCTCGTCGTGGTCGAGTATCGGGGACGGATAATCGATCTCGTCGAACTTTGGAGACTCGTAGGGACGGTGTATGTAGCTGTCGTCTACCTCACGTAGCTCGGGAATCCACCGTCTTATGTACTCGCCGTCGGGATCGTACTTCTCGCCCTGTGTCCACGGGTTGAAGACCCTGAAGTAGGGCTGGGCGTCTGTTCCTACCGAGTACGCCCACTGTATACCGCCGACCATCGCGGGAGTGTCGGCGTCGACCAGATGCTTCTTGAGGTGGTCGTGGAGACGTCTCCAGTCGGCACGCAGATCCTTCGCCGCGAAGCTCGCTGTCACCATACGTGGACGGTTGTGCATCCATCCCGTCTGCTTAAGCTGACGCATTCCGGCGTCGACGAAGGGGAAACCCGTCTCTCCCTCGATAAAAGCCCTCCAGTCGGAGTCTTCACAGCCCCAGTCTATCGAGCGGTACTTCTCTATGAAAGCCTTCTCGGTCGTCTCGGGGTGGTTCCAGAGCATCTGGAAGTAGAAGTCCCTCCAAGCGAGCTCCTCCTGCCAGACTCTCGCGCCGTCGTCGTCCTTGTCCTCATCCTCCGTTTTTTCCCTAACCCTCTCCGACGCCCAGAAAGCCTCACGCACCGAGACTGTCCCGAACTTGAGATGGGGCGACAGCTTCGAGGTAGAGTCGAGTGCGGGGTAGTCCCTCTCGTCGTCGTACCTGTCGATTCGGTCTACGAAGCCTTCGAGCCTCTCTGTGCCCGCCTCTCTTCCTCCCACGAACTCCGACTCGACGTCACTGATCCCGAAGTCTTCTCGGCTCGGAAGTTCCGACGACTCGACCTCAGGAGTCACGAAGCCCTCGGGCGACTCGGGCTCGGGCTTCTCGACGTCGAACCACTTGTCTCTGTAATACGAGTAGACCTGGTAGGGATCACCTTTCTGTGTCGTGATCTCCCTCTTCTCCGAGATTACGACGTCCTTGAGTCCCTCCGAACTGACCCCGAGATCTCGAAGACTCTCCTCGTTACATCTCGCGTACGGTGTGTAGCTGTTGTTGTAGTAGATCCTCTCGGCGTCGACCTCCTCACAGACGGCTCTAACCTCCTCGACCGGGTCGCCGCGTCTCACGACGAGTCTCTCACCGTCCCTCGACCCGAAGCTTTCCTCGAGAGATCTGAGGGAGTCGTGCCAGAACTTGAGCCTCTTTCCGCCGATACTCTCCGAGTTCAGGAGCGCGTCGTCGACGACGTAGACCGGGACGACCTCGTCGTGTCTCTCGGCAGCCTCGACGAGTGCAGTGTTGTCGTACCTCCTCAGAGACCTCCTTATCCAGACGACGCCTGCGGATCTGTCCATGTCCCAGAGTCGGAGCCTCGGAAGTTAGGGCTTTGGGGAAAATGTCAGAACAGCCGAAATAAGTTTTACAAGGGTCTATAATGAAGTATCGGCTTGGTGGTGTGAAAATATGAAATCCGGCAGATGGAACCGAGGGCTTGGCTGGCTCTGGCTGATAGTGACGTTCGGGTGGGGGCTCTACGTAGCCGCGAACATAGAAACGTGGATGGCGAACGACATGGGGATGGTGAGGACGATGCACAGACACGCACATACTATGGGAAGTCTGGGAGCCTACTTCAACATCATGTACGGAAACAGGGTCTCGAAGGGGACGGAGCCAAGAAAGGCGGTGCTGTACTCGCGCTGGTAGGCATGTTCGCTGTCACACTCGTCTGGCCTCTCCAGCTGAGTGTCCCCGGTAACGTGGGTCAGATCCTCGTGGTTCTGACCTTCGTAGTCCTCGCCGCCGCGGCGGCTATCCTCGGATACGGCGAGCTCAAGTCGTAATGTAACGAAGTCCCTTTTTTGTATGAGGACGACCAAGAGACAGATGCACGTCTTCATCAACTCGGCGATGAGTGCCGACGGCAAGATATCCAACGTGAGACGCGAACAGGTACGTATCTCGGGCGCGGGCGACTTCGAGAGGGTTGACAGTCTCAGGGCAGAGTCGGACGCTATAGGAGTCGGCGTCGGAACCGTCTTAGCCGACGACCCATCTCTCACGGTGAAGGACGAGGGCGAGAATCCTCTCCGTGTCGTCTTCGACTCGGGAGCGAGGACGCCCGAGGACTCGGAGGTGTTCGAGGGTGAATCCGATACTGTCGTCTTCGTGGGCAGAAGAGCCGACGACGAGGACGTAGACAGGCTGAGACGAAGAGCCGACGTAGTACGGACATACGGCGATAGCGATAGGGTCGACCTCGGAGAAGCCGTCGAGACACTTGAGGAAAGAGGTGTAGAGAGCCTCATGGTCGAGGGCGGCGGCGGTATCAACTACTCTTTCCTGAGTGAGAAGCTCGTCGACGAGATCCTCGTATACGTCGGTGCGTCGGTCATAGGCGGGACAGACGCGCCGACAGTCGTCGACGGCGACGGCTTCGTCGATAAGTATCCACGTCTCGAACTCGGATCTGTCGAACGCATCGACGAGGGCGTCCTACTGAGATGGACTGTCGACAAGGAAAGTTATTAAATCTACACGGCTGCCTCACAGGAGTTGTGAACTTTACATCTTGGATTAACAATAAACTTAATAACATTCCGGAGCTTACTCAGACCTGATGTCTTCGGAGGCTGAAAGAGAAGAGGAGTCAGGGGCTGAAGACGTGAGACAGATGGAGATATCTGTTCCCGAGATGGACTGTCCCTCTTGTGTCGGAAAGGTCGAGAGCTCTCTCGACTCGGTCGAGGGTATACGTGACAGGGATCCACGTCCAGCCACGGGAAAGCTCAAGCTCAGCTACGACCCCGGCTCGACGACACCCGACGACGCCGTAGAGGCTGTCGAGGCTGCGGGCTACGAGGTGGCTTCAGTCTCCGAGGGTTCAGGCGTCGAGATGTCCTCACGTCCTGACATCTGGTGGTCTTCGCGTGCCAAGAAGACGTGGCTGAGCGGGATTCTCCTCTTAGCGGCTCTCGTGGGCGAGTTCGTCGTGGGTCTCGAAGCCGTCGTCGTTGACAGCTTCGTCGTCTTAGGCGTCACTGACCTCCTTCTCCTCGGAGCCGTCGGAGTAAGCGGAGGCGTGGTTCTCCGGAACGGCTACTACTCGCTCCGGAGTCTGAGCCTCGACATCGATCTGTTGATGTCACTCGCTGTAGTCGGAGCCACGGGTATAGGTCTCTTCGTCGAGGCGGCTTCACTCGCCTTCCTCTTCAACGTAGCCGAGATACTTGAGGAGTACTCTATGGAGAAGGCACGTGACTCACTCAGACGTCTCGTGTCTCTCTCGCCCGAGAAAGCAAGACTCAGAAGAGACGGGGAGATAGTCGAGGTCGAAGTCGAGGAGGTCGAGGTCGGAGACACCGTCGTCGTCCGTCCCGGCGAGAAGATCCCCGTCGACGGAAAGGTGGTGAAAGGAACCAGCGCAGTAAACCAGTCGGCTGTCACGGGCGAGAGTGTACCCGTCGGAAAGGAGGTCGGCGACGAGGTTTTCGCTGGGACAGTCAACGAGGAGGGCTACTTAGAGGTCGACGCCGAGTCCGACTCGACCCACAGCACCCTCTCACGTATAATAAAGCTCGTCGAGGATGCCGAGTCGGAGAAGACCCAACGCGAGAAGTTCGTCGACAGGTTCTCTAAGTACTACACTCCCGGAGTCGTCGGCTTAGCCGTCGCGGTCTTCGTTGTTCCCACCGCAGCAGGCATGAACCCTAAGACGTGGTTCGTGAGAAGCCTAACTCTCCTCGTCATATCGTGTCCGTGTGCCATCGTCATAAGCACCCCCGTTACGGTCGTCTCGGGGATAACCAGCGCGGCGAGGAACGGCGTCTTAATAAAGGGAGGACGTTACCTCGAAGCCGTCAGCGAGTCGGAGGTCGTCGCTTTCGACAAGACGGGGACACTCACACGCGGAGAGCTAGAGGTCACAGACGTGGTTCCTCTCGGAGACAGACAGTCCGACGATGTCCTCAGCTGTGCGGCTGCGGTTGAGGGGAGGAGCCAGCATCCCATAGGGGTCGCAGTCGCGGAGTCTGTCGAAGTTCACAGGAAAGTCACAGGCTTCGAAAGCCTGACAGGAGAGGGTGTCAGGGCTGAGATAGACGGCGTGACCCATTACGTCGGAAAGCCCGAGATCTTCGACGGAGTCGGAGCCGAGGGTCTCGAAGATGCCATAGACGCCGTCGACTCTCTGAGTGACGAGGGCAAGACAGCAGTCGTCGTCGGAACCTCGGAGGAGATAGAGGGGGTCATAGGCGTCGCCGACGAACTGCGTCCCGAGGCTCGTCGGACTGTCGAAGGGCTCAGGTCGTTCGGCGTAGAAAAAGTCGTGATGCTCACGGGCGACAACCCGAAGACTGCACGTGCAGTGGCTGACGAGACGGGGATCGACTCGTACCACGCCGGACTTCTTCCGGACGACAAGATCGAGCTTCTCGAAGACCTGCGTGAGGAGTACGGAGACGTCGTCATGGTCGGCGACGGTGTCAACGACGCTCCCGCACTCGCGGCGGCTGACGTGGGTGTAGCTATGGGAGCCGCTGGAACAGACACCGCGATAGAGACCGCCGACGTAGCCCTCATGGGGGACGACATCTCCAAGCTACCCTACCTCTACCGTCTCTCGTCGAAGTCAAACTCGGTGATACGTGGAAACATAGGCGGGAGCCTGGGTATCAAGTTCCTCCTCGCAGCCGGAGCCGTCCTCGGCTATGTCAACGTCATAGCCGCCGTACTCGTCGGAGACATGGGGATGACACTCGGCGTCACCGGAAACGCGATGCGTCTTTCGAGGATAGGGTCAGAGTCCGAAGACTCAGGCTAGGGTTTGAGACTGAACCGCACTCTTCAACTTGTCGGAGATGGAACTCGGGAGTAATGACCATATCCTCACAGTCTGACTCTACTGAGACGGATTACTCGAAAGTCGGCGTAGGGGTCGATGTCGGCGGAACCTTCACCGACACTGTACTCGTGTTCCCCGACGGTGTCGTGACCACGAAGGTTCCCACGACGGAGGATCAGAGCCGGGGAGTCGTAGAAGGAATACGTAAGGCGTGTGAGAAAGCCGGAGTCGACGCCGAGGAGATAGACAGATTCAGTCATGCGATGACTGTCTCGGTGAACGCAGTACTCGAAAGGGACGGAGCCGAGACGGCTCTCGTGACCACAGAGGGATTCAGGGACGTCCTCGGAATAGGGCGTCAGGATCGACCCGACCTCTACGACCTCGAAGCAGAGAAGACACCGCCTCTCGTGCCACGAGAAAGGAGGTACGAGATAGACGAGAGAGCCACACCCGAGGGAACCGAGAAAGGGGTCGATCCCGACGAGGTCAGATCGGTCACGTCGGAGATAGAGGACGACGTCGAGGCGGTAGCTGTCTGTCTCCTCCACTCGTACGCACATCCCGAGAACGAGACTCGGGTCGCCGAAATAATAAAGGACGAGACCGGTTCGGTACGTGTCTCGTCTTCACACGAGGTTCTCGCCGAGTTCCGTGAGTACGAGAGAGCCTCGACGACAGCCCTCGACGCCTACGTCTCTCCCGTAATCGACAGCTACCTCACACGTCTCTCGGAGAGAACGTCGGAGATCGGCATACCCGATCCTGAGGTGATGCAGTCGAACGGGGGTGTTTCGAGCCTCGAAGCCGTCAGACACAAGCCCGTGACAACACTGTTCTCGGGTCCCGCTGCGGGGGTCGTCGGTGCGAAGACTGTCTCACGTGGCGTCGATGTTGAGGGGATAGTTACCTTCGACATGGGAGGCACCTCTACCGACGTCAGCCTCGTGCGCGGCGGCGAGATAGAGAGATCGACGCGTAACGAGGTCGGCGGACATCCCGTCGGCGTACCCATGGTAGACGTAGAGACGGTCGGCGCAGGTGGAGGAAGTATAGCCTGGATCGACGACGGGGGTGCTCTACGTGTGGGTCCCGAGTCGGCGGGTGCTGATCCGGGACCTGCGTGTTACGGACGCGGCGGCGAGAAGCCGACGGTAACCGACGCCGACGCAGTCCTCGGCTACATACGCGGGAGCCTCGGAGGAGAGGTGAATCTGAGAGCCGACAAGGCACGTGAAGCCGTCGAGAGACTCGCCGATCAGACTCAGATGGACGTCACAGAGACGGCAGCGGGCATCCACAGGGTGGCTAACTCGAACACAGCGAGGGCTGTGAGATCGGCTACCGTCGAGAGGGGACACGACCCGAGAGGGTTCGGCATAGTAGCATACGGAGGCGCGGGACCCATGCACGCAGTCGCGGTCGCCGACGAACTCGGCATCGAGACAGTCGTAGTTCCGAGAGCCGCAGGGGTTCTGTCGGCTTACGGACTCCTCGCGGCTGACGAGAGACACGACGCTGTGAGGAGCCACCTAGTCGGACTCGGCGATGTCGACGTCTCGGAGGTCGAGGCAGTCTACGCCGAGATAGTCGATGACCTCTTAGAAGAGACATCGGGTGACAGAGACGAGGTGCGTATTCAGAGACACGCCGACCTGAGATACGAGGGGCAGAGCTTCGAACTCACTGTCGAGGTCGACGACCCCTTCGACCCCGAGTTAGTGAGACGCAGTTTCGAGGACGAACACGAGAAGAGCTACGGTTACTCTCTCGGAGACGGAGAGGCTGTCGAGGTGGTCAGCCTCAGAGCCGAGTCGGTCGCCAAGAGACGCCGTCCCGATATGGGGGTAGAGGAAGCTGAGGGAGACCCCGTCAAGGACGTCCGTGAGACGTACTTCCCGGGGGACGGATTCGAGGAGACACGTGTATACGACAGAAGCCTTCTGAGTACTCAGGACGAAGTCACGGGAAGAGCCGTCATCGAGGACGACGAGACCACAGTCGTTGTCCCGCCGTCTTGGAAAGCGACTCTCTCGGAGAACGGTAACATAGCCGTCGAGAAGAAGGAGGTGAGTTAGATGCTCGATCCTGTCGAGACCGAGATACTCCGGAACCGTCTCGAAGCCGTAGCCGACGAGATGGGCGACGTCCTCATAAGGTCGTCCTACTCCCCCAACATAAAGGAGCGACACGACTGTTCGACTGCGGTCTTCGACACCGACGGACGTATGGTCGCACAGGCGGAGCACATACCCGTCCATCTCGGAGCGATGCCCGAAGCGGTCGACGCTGTTCTGGAGATGAAACCGTCGCCGGGAGATGTCTTCGCTCTCAACGACCCCTACGCCGGAGGCACACATCTACCCGACATCACCCTCGTATCGCCCGTGACCGTGACCTCAGACGACGAAGACGAGATAATCGGATACGCAGTCTCACGTGCCCACCACGCTGACGTAGGGGGATCGACCCCCGGAAGCATGCCAGCGGGTGCGACCGAGATATACGAGGAGGGACTCCGTATACCTCCCGTACGTCTAGTCTCCGAGGGAGAGACCAACACCGACGTACTCGACCTCATACTCTCGAACGTCCGTAACCCCGACGAGAGGGAGTCCGACCTGAGGGCACAGATCGGAGCCAACAGACGTGCCGAGGAGAGAGTACGTGAGGTGGTAGAAGGACTCGACGTCTCCGTAGACGAGGCGTTCGACGCCGTGATCGAGTACTCGCGCCGCAGGACGGTATCGGAGATAGAGTCGATAGACGACGGCGACTACGTCGCCGAGGACGTCTTGGAAGGCGACGGTGTCACCGACGACGACATACGTATACGTGCGACGGTCACAGTAGACGGAGACAGGATCGAGGTCGACTTCTCAGGGACAGATCCACAGACACGTGGAAACGTCAACGCGCCTCTGTCAGTGGCGAAAAGTGCGGTCTACTACGTCGTGAGATCTGTCACAGACCCCGACATACCCCCGAACCACGGCTGTTACGAGCCCGTCAGAGTCGAGGCTCCGAAAGGCTGTCTCCTTAATCCCGAGCCTCCCGCAGGAGTAGTCGGAGGCAACGTCGAGACTAGCCAGCGTATCACAGACGTCGTATTCGACGCTTTCGGAGACGTGGTCGACGTCCCCGCACAGGGTCAGGGAAGTATGAACAGCCTTATAATAGGGTCGTCGTCCCCCGATTCGGAGTTCACCTACTACGAGACTATCGCGGGAGGATCGGGTGGACGTCCCGAGACCGACGGCATGGACGGTGTCCACGTCGGGATGACGAACACACTCAACACTCCGGTCGAGTCGCTCGAAAACGAGTATCCCCTGCGTGTCGAGGAGTACTCGCTCAGGGACGGAAGCGGCGGAGAGGGAAGACACAGGGGAGGACTGGGTATCGTGAGATCACTACGTCTCGAAGCCGACTCGACTGTCTCGGTGATAACTGACAGACGACGACACGCTCCGAGAGGTAGGAACGGCGGAGGGGACGGTGCTCTTGGCAGGAACCTCATTGACGGGGAGGAGGTCGGAGCGAAGACGACAGTCGAAGCCGAAGAAGGAACCGTCGTGACTGTCAAGACCCCGGGAGGCGGTGGCTACGGAGACCCGGACGACGCCTCTGAGTAGACACTCCGTATCGCGTCGGCTGACGTAAGCCTTATACCTTCTGCACTACTCTGTACATTAGAAGACAAACTTGTACACGAGGGAACATACATGGAGGAATACATAGAGAAGACGGTCGACGGCGAGGATCTGAGCTTAGAGGAGGCTAAGGAAGCCGCCGACGCAGTCTTCGAGGACGCGACCGACGCACAGATCGGAGCACTCTTAGCGGGACTCAGAGCGAAGGGCGAGACAGAGGAGGAGATAGCGGGCTTCGCGATGGGGATGAGGGACGCTGCCGAGACTATATCGCCCGACGCCGAGCCCCTGATAGACACGTGCGGAACCGGGGGCGACGACTACGACACTATAAATGTCTCTACGGCGACGTCAGTAGTAGCGGCGTCGGCGGGTGTCGCAGTCGCCAAACACGGTAACTACTCTGTCTCGTCGAACAGCGGAAGTGCGGATGTCTTCGACGAACTCGGTGTCGAGATAGAAGCCGATCCCGATGAGGTCGAGAGGTCGATAGAGGAGGTCGGCATAGGATTCATGCTCGCACCCGTCTTCCATCCCGCGATGGGACGTGTGATAGGACCCAGGAAGGAGCTCGGGATGAGGACGGTCTTCAACATACTCGGTCCTCTCACGAATCCTGCGGGGGCAGACGCACAGGTCGTGGGTGTCTACGACGAGGATCTCGTCGAGAAGATTGCGCGCGTCCTGAGCCTGATGGAGGTCGAGGACGCGGTAGTCGTCCATGGCTCGGGACTCGACGAGATCTGTCTCCACGGCGAGACGACCGTAGCAGAGACCCACGGCGACGACGTCGAGGAGTACACGCTCACCCCCGAGGATATGGGACTCGAAAGGGCTCCGATAGACAAGGTCGCGGGAGGCGATCCAGAGGAGAACGCACGTGACCTAAGACGTATCTTCTCGGGAGAGGAGGACGGTGCGAAACGCGACATAGTCTTAGCCAACTCGGGTGCGGCACTCTATGTCGCTGGAGTCGCGGAATCGTTCGAGGAGGGTGTCGAGATAGCCGAGAATAGGGTCGACGAAGGAAAGCCCCTCGAAAAGCTCCACGACTTCTCGGAGATCCAGTAATGGTACGTGTCAAGATCTGTGGAGTGACCGACTCCGACGGTCTCGGAAAGGTCGTAAGATCGGGAGCCGACGCAGTCGGATTTATCACTCAGGTTCCCGTCGATACGCCGCGTAACCTCTCTGTCGAGGAGGTCTCCCACCTCGTCTCAGAGACGCCGCCCTTCGTGACCACCGTCGCTGTCGTGATGCCTGACACCGCCGACGAAGCAGTCGAGTTAGCCGAGTCGTCGGGAGCCGACGTCCTACAGGTACACAGCCACTTAGAGCCCGACGAAGTCGAGTACCTGAGCCGAGAGACAGACGCAGGTGTCGTCAAGAGGGTGGAGCCGAATCCCGACCACGCGACGAAGTACTCCGAGACAGCCGACGCTCTGATAGTGGACTCGACAGACGAAGACGGCGCGGGGGGAACCGGAGAGACGCACGACTGGTCGAGAACCTCGGAGGTCGTACGTGAGGTCGACGTCCCCGTAGTCCTAGCCGGCGGTCTCAGACCCGGCAACGTCAAGGAGGCAGTCGAAGCCGTCGAGCCCTACGCAGTCGACGTCGCCTCGGGAGTCGAGTCGTCGGACGGCGGTAAGGACGCCCAGCTCGTCGAGAGATTCGTCGCCGAGTCACGGAGTCAGACGGAGGTGGAGACACGTGTCTGAGTTCTTCGACGTCTCTGAGGACGAGTACGTCGAGAGGATCGAGTCAGGCGCCGACGTCGTGAAGCTGTCGGCGGAGGTCGAGACCGACGCGAAGCCCTTGGAGGTCTACTCCGCCCTGAGGGGCGACTACTCTTTCCTCCTCGAAAGCGCCGACAAGAACATATCAGCTCTGAGACAGGTCTCCGACGACAACGCCGGAGCCGACACGGGGGCGAGGTACTCGTTCGTGGGGTTTGACCCCGTCGCTGTCGTACGTATAGACGGCAGGTCGGTAGAGGTCGAGAGTCTGTCTGACGTCTCCGATCCGATAACTCCTGACACCGACGTAGTCGAAGACGGCGAGGTGAAGGAGGGTCACGATTCCTTGGACGCGCTAAGGGCGGTCGCTCCCGACATCGAGACTGCGGGCTTCGACGGCGACGATAGACAGGCTTTCGAGGGCGGTCTGATGGGGTACCTCGCCTACGACGTCGTAGACGAAGTCTGGATAGACGGACGTGACAAGGAGTCGTCGACACCCGACGCCGAGTTCGTCGTCTCGACACACAACGTCGTCTTCGACCACGCCGAGGATCAGGTCTCGATAGTCTTCACACCTCTACCTCTCGACACCGACTCGCCGCGACAGAGTTACAGACGTGAGGCGGAGAAGGCACGCGAGGCTGTGGAGGAGATCGAGAGTTACGAGCCGCGTTCTCCTCAGGGATTCGAGGTACTCGACTCACGTTCGGGCGACAGGGACGTCTTCGAAGAGGCGGTCGAGGAGACACGTGAACATATACTCGACGGCGACATCTACCAGGCTGTCGTGTCACGTCGGCGCGAGATCGACGTGAGGGGCGACATACGTGACTTCTACTCTAAGCTCCGCGAGATAAATCCGTCTCCGTATATGTACCTCGTCGAGTTCGACGGAAGAGGGGTCGTGGGATCGAGTCCTGAGACCCTCCTGAGTGTCCACGGCGACCGTGTCAAGACGAATCCGATAGCAGGAACGTGTCCGAGAGGCGAGACAGCCGTCGAGGACAGGAGGCTCGCGGGTGAGATGCTCTCCGACGAGAAGGAGCTATCCGAACACGTCATGCTCGTCGACCTCGGAAGGAACGATGTCAGACGTGTCTCCGAGTCGGGAAGCATAGACGTAGAGGAGTTCATGAGCGTAGTCCAGTACTCCCATGTCCAGCACATAGAGTCGACGGTCGCGGGCGATCTACGTGACGAGAAGGACGCCTTCGACGCCACGAGGTCGATCTTCCCCGCGGGGACGCTGTCGGGGGCTCCGAAGATACGTGCGATGGAGATAATCGATAGACTGGAGACTTCTCCGAGAGACGTCTACGGAGGAGGTGTCGGATACTACTCGTGGACAGGAGACGCCGACCTCGCGATAGCGATACGTACGGCGACCTTCGAGGAGAGCGAGAAAGACACGAAGACGATGACAGTACAGGCAGGCGCGGGTATAGTCGCCGACTCCGACCCCGAGAGCGAGTACGACGAGACCGAGGGCAAGATGGACGCCCTCCTCACCGCACTCGACGACCTGTCGGTGTCTGGGAGCCGAGATAAGACCGAAACACAGGAGGTGGAGAGATGAGAGTCCTCCTAGTAGACAACTTCGACTCGTTCACGTGGAACCTCGTCGACTACGTCTCGGTAGTACTCGATGACTACGACGAGAGCGACGTCTTAGTCGAGAAGAACACCGTCACGGTCGAGGAGGTCGAAGAGATCGACCCCGACGCGGTAATCATATCGCCGGGCCCGGGACATCCCGCGAAGGAACGTGACATAGGAAACACTGTAGAGATCATACACGAGTTCTCGGAGACGCCTATACTCGGAGTATGTCTCGGTCACCAAGCCTTAGCCGAGGCTTACGGCGGCGAGGTCGGACGTGCTCCCAAGCCCGTACACGGGAAGTCTTCGGAGATCGACCACGACTCCGAGGGAGTCTATACGGATCTGCCTCAGGGATTCCCAGCGGGACGTTACCACTCCCTGATAGTCAGCCAAGTCCCCGACGAGTTCGAGGTTACCGCCGAGTCGAGGTCGAACGGAATAGTCATGGGAATGCGCCACCGAGAGAAGCCCTTAGAAGGCGTCCAGTTCCATCCCGAGAGCGTACTCACTGCCCACGGTCACGAGATAATAGACAGCTTCCTAGAGAAAGCGAGAGACGACTAGTGGAAGGTCTCGCCGCTCTCTGCCTTCTGTCTCAGGAGGTCGGAGGCTTCGTACCTCTGTGCTCCGTACTCCTCTTCGAGACTGTCTAGCTCCTCGACGACCTCGTCGAGACCGCGTTCGTCGGCGTACTCCATCGGACCCTCGGAGAAAGCCGCGCCGAGCTTCATCGCGGTGTCTATTCTCTCGGGGTCAGCGACGTCGTTGTCGACGAGCTTCGCGCCCTCGTTTACCGCGATACACATAACACGGAGCGGGTCGGCTCCCTCGTCGGGGATCTCGACCTCCTCGTCGTAGTCGTAGAATCCCTCGCCCGTCTTCCTGCCGAGCTTCTCGTCCTCGACCTTCTGTTCGAGAAGGGGACAAGGCTCGTAGGAGTCGTCTATCTCCTCCTGGAGGTACTCAAGTATGTCGAGGTTGATGTCGTTGCCTATCTGATCCGAGAGCTCAAATGGACCCATCGGGAGTCCGAGGTCGTTCTTGACCGCGTCGACCTCTCCGAGGGACGCCTCGCCTTCCTCGACAGTCCAGCACGCCTCGTTGATGTAGGGTATGAGGAGGCGGTTGACTATGAATCCGGGCGAGTCCTTCGAGACCCTAACGGGTGTCTTCCCGAGATCCTCGGCGAGTGCCTCTGTCTTCTCCACCGTCTCGTCGGAGGTGTGGTCTCCACGTATGACCTCGACGAGATCCATAATGACGGGAGGGTTGAAGAAATGCATCCCGACGAAGCTCTCGGATCTGTCGGTAATCTCGCTGAGACGTGTGATCGAGAGCGACGAGGTGTTCGAGGCGAAGACGGCGTCGTCGGGTGCTTCTTCGTCTGTGGCTCCCCAGACGTCCTGTTTTATCTCCATCTTCTCGGGGACAGCCTCTATTACGAAGTCGGCGTCTCCGACCGCCTCACCCATGTCGACGAGGGGTGTTATACGATCCATCACCTCGTCGGCGTCGTCTATCTTGCCCTTATCGTCTAAGCCCTCGACGCTGTCCTCAACGGCGTCGTAGCCGTTCTGGACGAACTCTTCCTTTATGTCACGTAGGTTGACGTCGTAGCCAGCGAGTGCGGCGACCTCGGCTATTCCGTGTCCCATGGTTCCGGCTCCGAGAACAGCTATGGTTTCTACGTCTTCTATCATGTAGAATTCGTCGCCTGCTATCTGTTTTAAACTTTCGGAACGGTCGGCGTGATTCAGCAAAAGATAGCGCGGAGCCCCCTTCCTCAACGAGCAGCGCAGAGAGCCCAGGCTCTCAAGCAGCACAGTAGGGAGGGGAGGAACGCGTCCCATCCTCCACCAACACTTTTCTCTGGACTCGGTTAACTCCACCACTACATAGTAGTAAAACATTTAACTGTATAAAACGATAGATACTGATAGTGAGGGAAGCAACGCCGAAGTCCCTGAGAACAGAACAGTTCTCGGGATCGGCCTCGGCGTCGCATACCTTACTCCTACTCCGTCGCAACCAAACTGGGGACGACGGAGGCGTGCTCAAAAATCGGAGATTTTTGGCATGCCACTGAGCTCCGCTCAGTGTAGCACACCCGTAAACGTTGCGCTAAATGGCGGGACGATGACCGTGAACGTGTAAGTACTGACGCCCCTTCGACGGGGAGACAGGCCACTCCGTTGGTTCATAGCCATAGAACGGGAGTTCACGTCAAAGCCCTATCCCTCCACGAGCGAGGGTTTGCCCGAGCAAAGTAGGGTGGGGTAGTTTACAGGTTTTGATACATCTCCCCTAAGTACACAAATACTTAATAATCTCGTCCGAAATAGCGGTCATGGTCAAACAACGCAGTTTCGCCTATATTGGGGTGTTTCTCCTCGTCTTCTTAGCGGGTTGTTCTGCCGCTGGCTCGCTCCATATGAAGTCTGCACCATCGGATTCCAAGTTAGCCGAGCAAGCAAGTCGGCCAGTTATAATCCCGAATGAAGAACCCACGGAGGATCAACTGCTTGTCCAACAAGCGATTACGGATGGGTCTGCAACGAGTGAGAGCCCTAGGCCAGCTGTAGAACCGGGTCTTCCGTTTGTATACAACCGAACGTATTACAATATTTCTTCGACTATTATCGATCATCACTCAGAAACGCAAGTCACTGTTGGTATCGATTACAACGGCACGGCACCGCCCAGTAAGACCATCACATACGATCGGATCTCAAAACGTGATCAAGTGGTACTGTCAGATTTATTTCCGCCAAAAACTGACACATATCGACCTGGGCCTGATATAGGGACGTCGACAACGTACAATGCGACTGAGTGGAACAACTCTGTGATTTTGAAAGATAATTACACCGCGGTTCGGTATCAGGAAGAAACTTATCCTGTGATTCTCCAAGACACACAGACAGTGAGAGTTAACACCTACCAATATACAGCGACTATCCACGCAAATGACAGCGATGAATACGCAGACGAACTTCGGTCAAAGTACCTTTTCACGCTGTCAGGGTTGTCCAAGAGCGAGCAGAATATCGTCGAAAAGGCGATCAACGACACATATTACGCTGACAGTACCGAAGACGACGCATTTCGGTCGGTGTTAGAGACTTTTCAAAACCACCGAGCAATACAGAAAACCGAATACCGGGGGAAATGGCTAGTACGGTACGAGGGTCGCGTCTATGTCGCTGAACTCTCTTATGATGGGTTCACTACGACCTCTTGACATCCTCCCCGCGCTAAAGAATGGCTTGTCAGTAGACTCTAGTTCTGCCGACACGGGAGTGAAGACAAATAATCTGTAGCTGATACTGAGTCCAACAAGCACCAGTATCTTTTTTTGAGTCGTGTGCTTGGACATACCCGTGCCAATTCACCGAGCGAAAGACGCCGACGAAGTCTACTCAGAAGTCAAAGACTATGACCTCGTCATCACTCCCGATGCCCCTTTTGCGAGTGCGATCAACCGACGTCTCGACCGTCCACAGTTTGGATCCTTCTCGACTACTCCACGCCGTCTCGCAGCTGGCAGACGGGAACAAGCAGAAGACCGTATGACATCCTCCCCGGCGTGAACGCCGGGGTTTCCTCCATGGGAGTCTCAGCCGG